>JACPTJ010000346.1 GCA_016192835.1 Betaproteobacteria bacterium | reverse complement strand
GCACAAGTTTCGGTTGGACTCGGCCAGCCCGCGCGCCCTGAGCGCGAACGCGGCCAGCCGGGCATACTCACGGCGAACTTGATATTACATCACCAACTCGACCAGATACGGTCCCCGGCGGGCCAGGCCGCGCCTGAATTGCTGCGCGAACTCTTCGAGACTGGCCGCGCGCCCCGCCTCGACACCAAGACCTTTGGCGAGCGCGACCCAATCGAGATCAGGGCGATCGAGCGTAAGTAGTTCGGCCGCCCTGCGTCCCGGCGCACCCGCGCCCACATTGGCAAGCTCCACGTGCAGTATCTTGTAGGAGCGGTTCGCAAACACGATCACGGTCACGTCGAGATTCTCGCGCGCCATGGTCCACAGCGCCTGCAGCGTGTACATCGCGCTGCCGTCGCCTTCGAGCGCTATCACCTTGCGCTGCGGCGCCGCAATCGCCGCGCCGACCGCCGCCGGCAGACCCCAGCCGATCGCGCCACCCATGATGCTGAGCCAATCGTGCGGTGGCGCGCCCGCCATCGCTGCGCCAAAGCCGCGACCGGTCGTGATCGCCTCGTCGATCACGACCGCGTGTTCCGGGATCAGCGCAGCGAGCACCGCCGCGATACCATCCAGAGTGACTTTCCCGGCCGGAAGCGCGGACCGGGCGAGCGACGCAATACCGGCGGGCGGCGTATGGAGCGCGTCCAATGCGGCTGCGAGCGCTTCCAGCGCCCCCTCCAGATCGCTTTCGACACCGGCGACCCGGGTGACCGCGCAATCATCGGGAATCAGCACGCTGGGTTTGCCGGGATAGGCAAAAAACGAAACCGGCGTTTTCGCCCCCACCAATATGAGCTGGCGTATGCCCTTGAGCGCCGCGAGCGCGGCGTCAACCACAAAAGGCAGGCGCGCCGCGTCAACTCGACCCGCACCGCACTCCATGCGCGCGTTGCTGGATTCCGACATGAGCCGGCAACCCGTTTTCGCAGCGATCCGCCCAGCCAGCTCCAGTGCTCGGCCGCGCACCGCGGCGCCGCCGAGCAGCAGCAACGCCGGCTCACCGCGCGTCAACGCCCGTGCACCCGCGCCGACGGCATCGCTTGCAACCAGTTGCGGTGAAACCGGCGTCTGCACCGCCGCGGGCCCATCGGCGTCTCCCCACGCGGTGTCCGCCGGCAGTATCAGCGTTGCGACACGGCCCGGCGTTTCGCGGGCCGCCTGAATCGCAAGCGCCCCGTCGGCGGCGACCGTTTTCGAACTCAGCGCGGTCCTGACCCAGTCTGACATCGGATGCGCCACGCCTTCGATATCGGAGGTCAGCGGCGCATCGTGCTTGATGTGATAGCCGGCGTGCTCGCCGATGACGTTGACGATGCCGGAGCGCGCTTTCTTGGCGTTATGCAGGTTGGCAAGGCCGTTGCCCAGCCCGGGCCCCAGATGCAGCAGCGTCGAGGCCGGCCTGCCGGTCATGCGGTAATAAGCGTCAGCCGCACCCGTAACGACACCTTCGAACAGGCCCAGCACGCAACGCATGCCCTCGACCCGGTCGAGCGCCGCAACGAAATGCATTTCGGAAGTACCGGGGTTGGCGAAGCAGACGTTCACTTCGCCCGACACCAGCGTGCGGACCAGACTTTCGGCACCGTTCATAGCGTTTCCCTCAACTGCAGCGTTCGGGTCCATTGAACTTCGCTGACCCGCGCCGCCGTGGGGCAGTCCGGGAGATTGAGCCGCGAAAGTACGCGCGGCGGTCAAGCCTGTCAAGCCCCGCGCGACGCGCTTCAAATCCACACCCGCTACCGCGTAAACGTTACCGTGACCCGCAAACCTTTCCCGCGGTCGCCTTCGCTCAAGCTGACCTTGGCGCCGTGCAGTTCCGCGATGCGCTTCACAATCGAGAGGCCGAGACCACTGCCCATCTCGTCGCTGCCCAGAATGCGGTAGAAGCGTTCCCCGACCTTGTTCCTGTCCTCCGGCGCGATGCCCGGACCTTGATCCACAACCGTCAGCGTCGCCGCACCCTTGCTGCTTGCCGTTTCCACATGGACGATGCTGCCGCCCGGGCTGTAGCGGACCGCGTTGTCGATCAGGTTACGCAGCGCAATCGCGATCAGCCCCGGGTAGCCTTGAATCTCCACGCAACGACTTTCCGCCAGTTCGATTTCCACATTTCTCGACAGTGCCATGGGCGCGACTTCCGCGATGGCAGCGCTCGCGAGCGCATGCAGATCGCAGCGATTTTTCTCATCCCGAAGCTGCTCGGGTTCGAGCCGCGCGAGCGTCAGCAATTGCTCCACGAGGTGCGTGGCGCGGTCGCACCCGGCGATGACGTTATCCAGCGCATGATAACGCTCAGCGTCATTCGCGGCGGCGCGTGCGACCTGCGCCTGGGTCCTGAGCGCCGCCAGCGGCGTTCGCAACTCATGCGACGCATCGGCGGTGAAACGCCGTTCGTTCCCGATCAGTTCCGAGACGCGGCCGAACAGCCGATTGAGGCTCGCGACCAGCGGTACGACTTCCGCGGGAACTCCAACCGCTTCCAGCGCGATCAGGTTGCCCGGTTCGCGTTGCGCGACCTGGCGGCCCAGCGCGGCGAGCGGCCGCAGCCCCCGCGCGACATTGAGCCAGACCAGCAAGCCGAGCGCAGGCAGCGCGAACAATAATGGCAGCAACAGGTTTTTCGCGATGCTTGCCGCAATCTCTTCGCGCGCCTCAACCCGCTCGCCGATTTGCACCAGATAGCGCCGTTGATGGTCCCAGCCGCTGAAAATGCGCCACCGTTTGCCCGCGATCACCGCATCGCTGTAGCCTTCGTCCCGTCGTGACAGGCGCTCGGCGGGAGCGCTTACCGAGCGCAGCCGCAAGGTGGCGCCGCGCTCCCAGACCTGGAAAACAGCATAGCGGCCACGCTTATGCAGCTGCGGCGCCTGCTCCACGTCGATCTCCTCCAGCTCGTGACCCATTTGAGCCACGAGCAGCGACGCCGATTGCGCGAGATGCGCATCGAGCAGTTCGTCGAGCTCGTGCCGCGCATCGAAATAGCTGAACACCGCCGTTGCAAGCCACGCCAGCGTGATGCTGCCGAGCAGCGCGACGAGCAGTTGCCGCTTCAGAGAAAAAGCGCGTGCTTTTTCACCCATGCTTCACGCGCGGCATCAGGTAACCGACGCCGCGTACCGTCCGGATGAGTTCCGGCGCGAGCTTGCGGCGCAAATGGTGAATGTGCACTTCGAGCGCATTGCTCTCGATTTCCTCCCCCCATGAGTAGAGACGTTCTCCGAGCTGCTCGCGCGAGAGTACCCGGCCCGCATTGAGCATCAGTTCATGCAGCAGCGCGAACTCGCGGGTTGAAAGCTCGACGGGCTCGCCGCGAAACGTCGCGCAACGCGCTGCAGGATCGAGGTCGACCTCTCCAACGCACAGCCTCGGTGCGGCCTCGCCCCGCGAACGCCGGACCAGTGCGCGCAACCGCGCCGCCAGCTCGTGCAGATCGAACGGCTTGATCAGATAGTCGTCCGCGCCACAATCGAGGCCCTTGATGCGGTCCTCCACGGTGTCGCGCGCCGTCAGGATCAGCACCGGCACCTTGTTTCCCGCGGCACGCAGGCGCTGCAGGAGTTCCAGCCCCGTAAGCCGCGGCAAGCCGAGATCGAGAACTACCGCCGCGTAATCTCCCGTTTTCAGCGCGAGGTCTGCGGCGACACCGTCCTTCACCCAATCGACGCTGCAGCCAGCCTGTGCCAGACCGGCCTGCACGCCGTCACCTAGCAGCTTGTCGTCCTCGACCAGAAGAATCCGCATCCCCGGAACGCCGCGGATTTACCCGTGCTCACTGTTCGTCTTGTGCTGGCGAACAGAGGCCGTATCGGGCGCCCCGCCCCACGTCACAGGCAACAGATCCGCGCCGCCGGCCCAATACCCCAGGGTCGCGAGCAACAGCGCGGCCGCGACGAACGTATGCTTCGTGCGGATGCCCTCGCGCAGACGACCTTGCTTGTAGCCGCTCAACATGGCTCCGACCAGATTCTCGCGGTGGATCAGGCTGCTCAGGATGACTCCGCCGATGTGTATCAAAACCACGCCTAGCATCGCACCGGCCGCGCCCTCGTGCAACTCCGCGAGCCATTCGCCGCCAATTTCGTAGTAGGTGGCGTAGCCGGTAACGCCCGCGAGAATTGCCATTGCGAGCATCGCATAGATGGCCCAGCTTCCCGCCGGATTATGGCCCGGGTAGTGCTGCGGCGAGCGCGTCAACAACGATTTGAAATAGCAGACCACGCTGCGCAAGCCCAATGGGAACGAGCTGAAACGCGCGTAACGGGTGCCGACGAGCCCCCATACGAGGCGGAAAGCAATCAGACCCAGCATCGTGTAACCGAGCGTGACGTGGATGTCGCGATAGCGCTCGGACTCGGCGGTCAGGAACGCTCCCGCGAAAGACACGGCCAACAGCCAGTGGAACGAGCGCGTCGGCAGGTCCCACACGAGTATGCGTTTTTTTTCCATGGCAATCTCCATTCAGCGTGGAATGCGAACGCCGCGCTCGCTGAAATCGCCGCGCTCGGCAGTGGTGTGGCACGCGCCGCAGTTTGCCGGCGTCTTGACGCTGGCGCCCTTCCAGACCGGCGCCGCGACCTCACGATGCTCGCGCCTGAACCACGGCGCTTCGGTAATGCGCAGCGTGCCGGCATCGACGGCGGCGCGCTTGCCGCGCGCGGCATTGCTTTCGAGAAACGCGCCGATTCCGGCAGCGGAGGCGGCGTCGAGGCTCGCGTCGGCGCCGAAATGTTTGTCCAGCTCCGACATGACCCGGCGCCACGACGCTGCGGGCAGCAGTTGCGGCGGATATGCGATGTGGCAACTTCCGCATTCGGCCTGCCATTTATCGTTGGCAACTGGCGGAAACCTGGATTCGGCCGCCACGTCGTGAATAAGCAGGACGAAAGTCATCATCACGGCAGAGGTCCAGACGGTTGTGTCGAACACCCAGCGCTTGGTTGTGTTGTTCATGGCGCGCTCCTATTTCCCGAGTGACATCAGGTATGCAAGCACGTCGCCCTTCTCCTGGGCGGTGCACGGACGGCCCAGCACGTCGTTGCAATTACGGCTGAACCACTTGTCGGCTTTCGCGGGATCGGTAAACCGCTGGGGATTCGCCACCGGAGACAGTGGAGCGATATCCCTGCCGGTCTTCGCATGCCTGCCCGGCCCTGCCGGGTCCTGGGTATGACACGATGCGCAACTCCAATCGTTGCCATGCGTCGAGTTGAAAAACTGCCGCCCGCGCTGCGCCGAAAACCCGGTATATCCCGGCACGCCTGCCCGGGCTGCGGCGTCGAAATTCTGCTGCAGCTCCGCCGGGGTCACAGCCGAGGCTGACAGCCCGGTGAGTCCCAATGCCCCTGCAAGCAGAAGTCCCGATACAAATCTGGTCGTACGCATATTGCCTCCCTCAGTTGACAATGATGGTGCGCACTCTAAAGGCCGAACCTTAAGGAATGATTAACGCTGCGGCAGCATTGAAGAAATACGGTGGATGCGGCGGCAGGGCGGCCTGCGGCAAGCCCGATTGTGTGCAATACTATGAGCGTTGAAACTCGCGACCTTATGCCGAAAATCACACGACCCGTTGCGCTGGTCGTTGCCGCCGCCGTGCTCTCCGCCACGCCGGGAATCGCGGCCGAGTATGCGTCGACCGCGGCGTCACCGTACCGGTTGAATATCGAGCAGCCCGGGGTCTTTCGGCTCAATGTGAAGGGACCCTACGCTCCGACGCCCGCTCCCGCGCCTGCCAGGGAACCGGAAATGCCCGCGCAATATGCGGATAAGCCGTTCGCAGCCCAGATCCAGAGCGCCGCGCGAAAGACCGCCGTCGATCCGGCACTGGTGCACGCGGTGATTTTCGTTGAATCCCGATACAACCCCACGGCGCGCTCGCCCAAGGGCGCCATCGGTCTGATGCAGGTACTGCCGGAAACTGCCGCGCGTTACGGCGTGACCAATCCGGGTTTTTCGCCCGAGGCCAACCTCCAGGCCGGCACGCGTTACCTGAGCGATCTCATGCAGTTGTTCGACAACCGCCTCGATCTGGTGCTCGCCGCCTATAATGCCGGGGAAAATGCCGTGCTGCGTTATGGCCAGCGCATTCCGCCCTACCGCGAAACCCGGCTTTACGTGCCCGCAGTGCTTGCCAAGTACCGCGAGTGGCAGCCGCCGCCGCAACCGGCCGTGGCCGCGATCCCGGCCGACATCGAATATCTGCCGGGCACCCGCCTCGATCCGAAATCACTGTTGATGAGAGCGGAAACGGTTGACGTTAGAAAAAACGATTAGCCGCCGATGAACGCGTCAGGTGTAGGGTGCGCTTGCGCACCATCCGGCAATCGGTGCGCAAGCGCACCCTACTCCTTTATCCTAGCTTCGACCGTAGGTGTCCTCGTAACGGACGATGTCGTCCTCGCCCAGGTACGCGCCGGACTGCACTTCGATCATCTCCAGCGGAACCTTGCCCGGATTTTCCAGGCGGTGGCGGGTGCCGAGCGGAATATAGGTTGATTCGTTTTCCGAGACGAGGAAAGTCTCCTCCCCGCGCGTCACGCGCGCCGTACCGCGG
>JACPTJ010000199.1 GCA_016192835.1 Betaproteobacteria bacterium | reverse complement strand
TCCCTACAAGATCGACATCCAGCAGGGCAATGTCGTCTCGCAGGCGATGGTTTCAAAGTTGAAAGCGGGCATGACGCGCGCGCAAGTGCGTTTTGCGCTCGGCTCGCCGCTGATCGTCGACATGTTCCACACCGACCGCTGGGACTACGTCTACATGTATCAGAAGCAAGGCAAGGAGCCGCAGCGCCACCGCATCACGATTATTTTCGAGGACGACCGGCTGTTGCGCATCGAAGGCGATGTGGTGCCGGCCTACGGCACCCAGGAACCGGAAGCATCGGTGGCGGGGCCTCAGCTTGCGACACCGCCGGCCCCCAAGCCTGATGCCGCAGCGGCCGCCAAACCCGCGCCGCCAAAACCTGAATCCGGGGAAGACAAAGAAAAACCCAAGGAGGAAAAAGGATTTTTTGGCAGAATGTTGGACAAAATCGGATTTTAGCTATATCTCCAAAACGGGTTGAAACCGCCGATGAACGCCGATAGACGCCGAGATAAACCTAAAACCGTTGGACGTCTGCTGCCGAAACTCCTAATCTTATCTGCGTCCATCTGCGTTCATCGGCGGTTAATCGTCTTTGCGGTTTTTTGAATCAGATTCCAGTTATCGGAATACAGATGACGACATTAAAGATAGCGATTGCGGGAAGCTCGGGGCGCATGGGGCGCGCGCTGCTCGAAGCGGTATTGCACAGCGCGGACATGCGGCTGGGCGCCGCGCTCGAGCAGGGGGGGGACGCCCATCTCGGCAAGGACGCGGGGGAACTGGTCGGCACGCCATGCGGTATTTCGATCAGCTCTGACGTCGAGCAGAGCGTCCGCGGCTGCGACGCCCTGATCGATTTCACGCGTCCTGAAGGCACGCTTGCTCACCTTGCCGCATGCCGCAAGTTCGGAGTCAGGATGGTGATCGGCACCACCGGCTTCAGCGCGGAACAGAAGCAAACCATCGCTGAGGCGGCGCACGACATCGCGATCGTGATGGCTCCCAACATGAGCGTCGGCACCAATCTCGTGTTCAAATTGTCGGAGCTCGCGGCGCGCGTGCTCAACGATGGCTACGACATCGAAATCATCGAGGCGCATCACCGGCACAAGGTCGACGCGCCTTCCGGCACGGCGCTGCATATCGGCGGCATCATCGCGCAGGCGCTCGGCAGAAATCTTGCCGAATGCTCCGTCTACAGCCGCGAAGGCGTGACGGGCGAGCGCAAGCCGTCGACCATCGGTTTTGCGACGATACGCGGCGGGGACATCGTCGGCGAACACACGGTGATGTTCGCGGGCACCGGCGAGCGGGTCGAGATCACGGTCAAGGCCGGCAGCCGCGCGACTTACGCGCAAGGAGCCCTGCGCGCCGTGCGCTTTCTGAAGGCAAAGCAGGCCGGTCTTTTCGACATGCAGGACGTGCTGGGCCTGCGCTGAGGGGGTTTTGAATCGTGGGCGCGTTTCGCGTATAATCGGCAAGATCCGAGGCGGGATGGGTCGCAGACCCGTCCCGCTTTCCATATCTACTCCCGGGAGTTCGACGTGCCGCAACGCCAGCCAGCCATCCTCGTGCTCAGAGATGGCACGGTTTTTCGCGGCTCGTCGATCGGCGTTCCCGGCACGGCGGTGGGCGAAGTGGTGTTCAACACCGCGATGACCGGCTATCAGGAAATCCTGACGGATCCGTCGTACTGCCGCCAGATCGTAACGCTGACTTACCCGCATATCGGCAACACCGGCACTAATCCCGAGGATGCCGAGTCGTCCAAAGTCGCCGCGGCGGGACTCGTGATCCGCGATCTGCCGCTCGCCGCCAGCAATTGGCGCAAGACGCAGGATCTGTCGTCATACCTGCTCGAACAGGGGGTGGTCGCGATCGCCGATATCGACACCCGCAAGCTCACGCGCATCCTGCGCGAGAAGGGCGCGCAGGATGGCTGCATCATGGCCGGCAGGATCGACGAAGCCGAGGCGCTCAAAGCGGCGCGCGGGTTCCCCGGCCTTGCCGGCATGGATCTCGCGAAAGTGGTGAGTTGCGAAGAGCCGTACGACTGGAACGAAACGATGTGGACGCTCGGCCAGGGCTACGGCCGCCAGGAGCGGCCGAAATTCAATGTGGTCGCGTTCGATTACGGCATCAAGCGCAACATTCTGCGCAAACTTGCCGCGCGCGGGTGCAAGGTCACGGTGATACCAGCGCAGAGCGCCGCCAGCGACGCGCTCGCTCGCAGACCGGACGGGATTTTCCTGTCGAACGGGCCGGGCGATCCCGAGCCGTGCGATTATGCAATCCGCGCGATCCGCGAACTGCTCGCTGCCGGCATTCCGATTTTCGGCATCTGCCTCGGCCACCAGTTACTCGCGCTTGCCAGCGGCGCGCGCACGGTGAAGATGAAGTTCGGCCATCACGGCGCCAACCATCCGGTGCAGGATCTCGACACCGGGCGCGTGATGATCACCAGCCAGAATCATGGCTTCGCGGTTGACAGCGCGACCTTGCCGGCGAACGTGCGCGTCACGCACGTGTCGCTGTTCGACGGCACGCTGCAGGGCTTTGCACGCACCGACCGCCCGGCATTCTGCTTCCAGGGCCATCCGGAAGCAAGTCCGGGACCACATGATGTCGATTATTTATTTGGTCGGTTTGTGAAGATGATGGAGAAACACAAAACAGAAATGGTAAACGGGTGAAGGGGGTCACTCATTCACAAGCAAAATGCCTAAACGCACCGACATCAAGAGCATCCTGATCATCGGCGCCGGCCCGATCGTGATCGGCCAGGCGTGCGAGTTCGATTATTCCGGCGCGCAGGCGTGCAAGGCGCTGCGCGAGGAAGGCTATCGCGTCGTGCTCGTCAATTCGAACCCGGCGACGATCATGACCGACCCCGACATGGCGGACGCAACCTACATCGAGCCGGTGACCTGGCAGATGGTCGAGAAAGTGATTGCGCTCGAACGGCCCGACGCGCTGCTGCCGACCATGGGCGGTCAGACCGCGCTCAACTGCGCGCTCGATCTGGCGGAGCAAAATCGGGCTCGCGAGCGCGCGCTCGGCGCTCGCGCACAGCCTGGAGGAAGCGCTGCAGGTGCAGGCCGCGGTCGGCTTCCCGGCCATCATCCGGCCCTCGTTCACGCTCGGCGGCACCGGCAGCGGCATCGCCTATAACCGCGAGGAGTTCGTCGCGATGTGCGAGCGCGGCCTCGATGCCTCCCCCACCAAGGAAGTTTTGATCGAGGAATCGGTGATCGGCTGGAAAGAGTTCGAGATGGAAGTGGTGCGCGACCACAAGGACAACTGCATCATCATCTGCTCGATCGAGAACCTCGACCCGATGGGAGTTCACACCGGGGACTCGATCACGGTCGCGCCGGCGCAGACGCTGACCGACAAGGAATACCAGATCATGCGCAATGCGTCGATCGCGGTGCTGCGCGAAATCGGCGTCGACACCGGCGGCTCCAACGTGCAGTTCGCGATCAATCCCGACGACGGCCGCATGCTGATCATCGAAATGAATCCGCGCGTGTCGCGTTCCTCGGCGCTCGCCTCCAAGGCAACCGGTTTTCCGATCGCCAAGGTGGCGGCCAAGCTCGCGGTCGGCTATACGCTCGATGAATTGAAGAACGATATCACCGGAGGCGCCACGCCGGCGTCGTTCGAGCCGACCATCGATTACGTCGTGACCAAGGTGCCGCGCTTCACGTTCGAGAAATTTCCGCAGGCGAACGACCGCCTGACCACGCAGATGAAATCGGTCGGCGAGGTGATGGCGATCGGCCGCACTTTTCAGGAGTCGATGCAGAAGGCGCTGCGCAGCCTGGAGACCGGCAGCGACGGCTTCGACGAAAAAACCACCGACCGCGATACCATCGAAAACGAGCTGGGCGACGTCGGCGCCGACCGCATCTGGTACGTCGCCGATGCGTTCCGCTGCGGCATGAGCATCGATGAGGTGTTCCAGCTCACGCGCATCGATCCGTGGTTCCTGGCGCAGATCGAGGACATCGTGCTGACGGAACACCGGCTCAAAGGCGCGGGCCTCGAGACCATTGATGCCGTGCGGATGCGCGAACTCAAGCGCAAGGGATTTTCGGATTGCCGTCTGGCAAAATTGCTGAACGCCGACCAGCATGCGGTGCGGGCGCGGCGGCATGAGCTCAACGTGCGGCCGGTCTACAAGCGCGTCGACACCTGCGCTGCCGAGTTCGCGACCGACACCGCGTACCTGTATTCGACCTATGAGGAAGAATGCGAGGCGCAGCCGACCGGCCGGAAAAAAGTGATCGTGCTCGGCGGCGGGCCGAACCGCATCGGGCAGGGCATCGAATTCGATTACTGCTGCGTGCATGCGGCGCTCGCGCTGCGTGAAGACGGCTTCGAGACCATCATGGTCAATTGCAACCCGGAGACGGTTTCGACCGATTACGATACGTCCGACCGGCTGTATTTCGAGCCGCTGACGCTCGAGGACGTGCTCGAAATCGTCCACGTCGAGAAACCGTACGGCGTAATCGTGCAATACGGCGGGCAGACGCCGCTCAAGCTCGCGCGCGATCTCGAAGCCAACGGCGTGCCGATCATCGGCACCACGCCGGAGTCGATCGACATTGCGGAAGACCGCGAGCGTTTTCAGAAGCTGCTGCACAAGCTGAAACTCAGGCAGCCGACGAACCGTACCGCGAGGAGCGCGCAGAAAGCGCTCGCGCTGGCCGCAGAGATCGGCTATCCGCTCGTGGTGCGGCCGAGTTACGTGCTCGGCGGGCGGGCGATGGAAATCGTCTACGAACAGAATGACCTCGAGCGCTACATGCGCGAGGCGGTCAAGGTGTCGAACGACTCGCCGGTGCTGCTCGACCGCTTCCTCAACGACGCCACCGAAGTCGACGTCGATGCGATCTGCGACGGAAAGGAAGTTTTGATCGGCGGCATCATGGAGCATATCGAGCAGGCGGGCGTGCACTCCGGCGATTCCGCATGCTCGCTGCCGCCATTCAGCCTGTCGCGCGAGGTCCAGGACGAGCTGCGCCGCCAGACCGTCGCGATGGCGCATGCGCTCAAGGTGGTGGGTTTGATGAACGTGCAGTTCGCGATCCAGGATGGCACGGTTTACGTGCTGGAAGTGAATCCGCGCGCCTCCCGCACCGTGCCGTTCGTGTCAAAAGCGATCGGCGTGCCACTCGCCAAGATCGCCGCGCGGTGCATGGTCGGCAGGTCGCTTGCCGCGCAGAACGTCCCCGGCGAAACGGTGCCGCCTTATTTTTCCGTCAAGGAAGCGGTGTTCCCGTTCATCAAGTTCCCGGGCGCCGACACCATCCTCGGCCCGGAGATGAAATCGACCGGCGAGGTGATGGGCGTCGGCGCGAACTTCGGCGAGGCGTACATCAAGTCGCAGCTCGCCGCGGGCGAGAAACTGCCGATATCCGGAAAGGTGTTCATCAGCGTGCGCGACGGCGACAAGGTGCTCGCGATTGAAATCGCCCGCGCGCTCATCGCACTGGGCTTCACGCTGGTGGCAACCCGCGGCACCGCCGCGGTGCTTGCCTCTGCCGGGCTGCCGGTGACGCCGGTCAACAAGGTCGCCGAGGGCCGGCCGCATATCCTCGACATGATCAAGAACGGGGAGATTGCGCTGATCCTGAACACCGTCGAGGAAAAACGCGCCGCGGTGCGCGATTCCTACGCGATCCGCCGCGCCGCGCTGCAGGGCCGCATTACGCTGTATACGACGCTCGCCGGGGGCCGCGCCGCATGCACCGGCATGCAGCAGTCGCGCGAACTCAAGGCCTATGACGTGCAGAGCCTGCATGCGAGTATCATTGAACCTGTTCATTAGCTGGCGCCTGCGCGGATGAGCAAAGTTCCATTGACAATTGTTGGCGCGGAGAAGCTGCGCGCCGAGCTGCACGAGTTGAAGACCGTGCGGCGGCCGGCCATCATCGCCGCGATCGCCGAGGCGCGCGCCCACGGGGACCTTGCCGAAAACGCCGAATACGCGGCCGCCAAGGAACGCCAGAGCTTTGTCGAGGGCCGCATCGCCGAGATCGAGAGCAAGCTCGCGAATGCGCAGATCATCAATCCGGCGCTGCTCGACGCCGATGGCCGCTGCGTGTTCGGCGCGACCGTCGAGCTCGAGGACATGGCGAACGGCGAAGTCGTCACCTACCAGATCGTCGGGGATGACGAGGCTGACATCAAGCAGCGCAAGATCTCGATCGGCTCGCCGATCGCGCGCGCGCTGATCGGCAAGGCTGCGGGCGATGTCGCCGAGGTAATGGCGCCGGGCGGCGTGCGCGAGTACGAGATTCTCGATGTGAAATATATCTGAGCCCGCCTATGAAATCCCTCGCCGAAGCGCTTTACGCGATCGCGCTGTACCTGGTTCAGAGCGTGCTGGGCGTGCTGCTCGTGTGGCTGCAGGGTCGGGACCCGCGCTGAGAAACGCTCAGCGTTGCAGACTGCGCTTGGTGCGGCGCAGCGGCTTGCGTTTCGGGGCGGTCCTGGCGGGTCGCGCCTTGACGGCGCTTTCAGGCAATGGACGGTATACGACGAGGATTTTGCCGATGTGCTGCACCGGCGCTGCATGGAGCGTCCCGCAAATCTCGCGCAGCAGTTGATCGCGCACCGCGTGCGCGTCCGAAAACACGCGGATCTTGATCAGTTCATGGCTGCTGAGGTTCTTGTGGATTTCGTTGAGCACCGCGGTGCTCAGGCCGGCGTCCCCTATGATCACGACCGGGTGCAGGCGGTGGGCACGGGCGCGCAACGCGCGGCGCTCCGCTGAAGTCAGTTCAAGAATCATGGCGGCATCCTAACCGATGAAACGAAGCAAGACCAGCAAGCAATGGATGAGAGAACACGTCAACGACGTGTACGTGCAGCGCGCGAAAAACGCGGGCTACCGCTCGCGCGCGGCCTACAAGCTGCTGGAGATCGCGGCGCGCGACCGGCTGCTCAGGCCGGGGATGGTGGTCGTCGATCTCGGCGCGGCACCGGGAGGCTGGGCGCAGGTGGCCCAGGCACAGGTCGGCGCGCGCGGCCTGGTCGTCGCGCTCGACGTGCTGGAAATGGCGCCGTTGCCAGGGGTCACGTTTCTGCAGGGCGACTT
>JACPTJ010000345.1 GCA_016192835.1 Betaproteobacteria bacterium | reverse complement strand
TGCCGGGCAGTCACACGGCGACCGAATTCGTGGGGTGGTACAACGGGCACCCCGGTTATTGCGACCGGCAGTTCGATTTTTCGCATGAAGTTGCCGTGATCATCGGTCAGGGCAACGTTGCGGCCGACGTCTGCCGCATGCTCGCCAAGAGCGTCGATGAGCTCAGGCACACCGACATCGCGCAGCACGCTTTGGAGGCGCTCGCGCGAAGTCGGGTGCGGGAGATCCACGTGATCGGACGGCGCGGGCCGGCGCAGGCGAAATTTACTCCGCAGGAGCTCAAGGAATTAGGGGAACTGGCCGGTTGCGATCCGGTGGTCGACCCGGATGAACTCGCGCTGAACGCGCAAAGCGAACAGGAGCGCGCCGACAAAATGAATCGCGCGGGCGCGAGGAATATCGAAATCCTGCGCGAATTCTCAACGCGTCGGCAGCGCGGGGGCAAGCGCTGTTATTTCCGGTTTCTGCTCAGCCCCATTGCCGTCAGCGGTGGCGCGCGCGTCGAGCGCGTGCGGCTCGAACGCAACCGGCTGGAAGGCGAAGCATTCAAGCAGGCCGCCAGCGGCACGGGCGAGCAGACCGAACTGGAATGCGGGCTGCTGTTTCGCTCTATTGGCTATCGCGGTGTGCCGATTCCCGGTGTAAGCTACGACAGCAAGCGCGGAGTAATTCCAAACCGCGACGGGCGAGTGCTGATAGACGGCGAGCCTGCGCCTGGCCACCGTCGCCGCGCTGCTGGAAGATCTGCCGCAGCTTACCGCCGAGCCGAAGCCCGGCAACACCGGCCTGCGTGCGTTGCTGTCCGGCCGCAGCGTGCGCGTTGTCGAGTACGGCGATTGGCTTGCCATCGACAAGGTCGAGATAGAACGCGGCCGTCCGAAAGGCAAGCCGCGGGAGAAGTTCACCGCTTGCGAAGAAATGCTGGCGGTAATCGCGTCATAACACGAGAGGAGAACGAGATGAACACCAAGTGGATTAGTCGCGCTGTTTCATTGGTCTTGGCCGCAGGGTGCATAGCGCTGCTGGCGGGTGCGCCCGTGCGTGCGGCGGACACGATTAAAATCGGCTTTTTCGGACCGCTTACCGGCCCATTCGCGGGACTCGGGGTCGATGCTAAGAAAGGCGCTGATCTCGCGGTCAGTGAGATCAACGGGTCGGGAGGCATCAACCGCAAGAAGGTCGAGTTGGTCTCTTACGATGATCGCGGCAACCGCGCGGAGGCGGTGTCAGTCGTACGCAAGCTGATCGAGCAGGACAAGGTGATTGCGATCGTAAACGGGTCGTTGTCCCTGACCAGCATCGCTGCGGCTCCCGTTGTCAACGCGGCCAAGACGCCGATGGTAGTCGCTTATTCGAACGCGGTCGGCGTCGTGAAAGGTCACGAATGGGTGTTCCGCTGGGCGAGCGTCGCGGACGTGCAGGGCTGGGTGATGGGCCACGACGCGGTCAAGCGCGGCCACAAGACTTTCGCGCTGTTCATGCAGGATGAGGAATACGGGCGCGGCATCATCAACGGCGCGGAGAAGGCACTGGAGAAGCTCGGCGGCAAGGTCGTTTACAAAAAAGCGGTTGCCCCTTCGGAGCGCGAATTTCGCGCTTTCCTGACCGAGGTGAAAAACCTCAACGTGGACGCCGTGTTTGCGAGCGGATTCGGACCGGTATTGACGGCCATTGGGCGCCAGGGCTCGGAACTCGGCGTTTTCCCCAAAGCGCAGCTTTACGTTGGTTGCGATTTGAACGAGATCGACTGGTATACAGGCATCGGGCAGCATGGCAACGGGACCATCGGTACTCTGGAGTTCATCGTGCCAACCGACCATCCATTTACCAAGGCGTTTCACAAACGCTGGCAGGATACTTATAAGACGCCCATCGTGACCCACGAAGCCGGGCTCGCTTACGACGCAGCACGGCTAATGTTTGATGCAATCAAGCGCGGCGGCGAAACGAAGGATGGCGTCCGCAAGGCGCTTGCCGATACGAAGTCTTTCATGAATCTCTCCGGTATCAACGTTTCCTACACGGAACTGCGAGAGCCTATGCTGCCTATTGCGCTTGGACGCTGGGATTCCAAGGTTAACGACATTCGACTGGTGCGGGTCGTCGACGATCCTCAGCTGATCGACCCGCGGCCATGGTACCAGTATTACAAGTGACGAGTGCGCATGGCGGGGTACCTCGCCATGCCCGCATTCGCAAGGCTTAGCCGGATATGTCATGACTACCGGGGTCTTGGCACAGCAGCTCCTCAACGCTTTGTCCCTGGGCGCAATCTACGCCATGATCGCGGTTGGGTTAGCCATGATTTACGGCGTGTTACGCATCCTGCACATCGCACACGCCGGGATTTACGCTGCGGGCGCCTATCTCGGGCTCTATTTTTACGGGTTGACTGGGAACTTCGTGATTGCGCTGCTCTGCGCGATGCTGCTCGCCGGCGTGCTCGGCGGCCTTGTCGAGCGCTTCGTCTACCGCCCGATGATCGACAAGCCGCGCATCGTCATTCTGATCGCGAGCATCGGGTTGTTCATCTGCCTGTCCGATCTGTTCCGAATCCTGGCCGGCCCGCATCAACTGCCGTTCAACGTTCCCGAGCTGCAGACTCAATACACATTGGCCGGCCTGCGGATGTCAAGTGCTGACCTGTTTATCCTCGTCGGCACGGCGACCATCTTCGTCGCGCTATGGCTGTTCATGCAGAAGACACGCACCGGATTCGCGATCCGCGCCGTGGCGCAGGACCTCGAAGCCGCCAAAACCATGGGTATAGACGCCGACCGTTGCGCGTTCTTGGTGTTCGTGGTCGGCTCGGCAATCGCGGCGTTCGGTGGAGTGATGGTCGGCGTCCTCTACAACGCGGTCTATACCACGATGGGGGACATGATCGCGTACAAGGGACTCGCGCTGATCGTAATCGGCGGCTTTGGTAGCATGAGCGGCGCCGTACTCGCTGCGTTCCTTCTCGGACTAACCGAAACCCTGATCACGACCTATACTGAAATCCCGCTGTCGCGTGAAGGCATTGCCATGCTGCTGCTGGTGCTGCTCATCCTGTTCCGGCCTCAGGGCCTGCTCGGAAGGGAGTGAGGTGATCGGCGAATATCATCTTACCATCCTCATCCTGATGGGTATCTGGATGATCGTCGCGCTCGGATTGAACGTGCTGTCGGGATATGCGGGGCTGTTCAACCTCGGTATCGCGATGTACATGGGCACCGGCGCGTACACTTCAGCGATGCTGACGACCGGATACGGATTTTCGTTCTGGAGCGCGCTGCCGATCGCGCTCGGCGCATCCGCGCTGATGGGGCTGCTCGCCGGGCTGCCGTCGTTACGCGTGCGCGAGGATGCGCTCGCGGTCATGTCGATCGGGCTGGTGTTCGTCTTCGAGTCGCTGCTGATTTATCTACCGTACTTCGGCGGCCCGGTGGGCATCGGCAAGATACCCATGCCCAGTATCGACGGCGAACCGGTTGGTAAATTCACATATTTACTCATCGTCTACGTTGCAGTGCTGTTGGTCGTGCTGTCTAACGCCCGGCTTGCGCGCTCGTGGCTTGGCCTGGCTTGGGAGAGTATGCGCGACGACGAACTCGCTGCGAGCGCGACCGGCCGCCACACGCCGCGCTTCAAACTTTATGCGTATTGCATTGGCGCCACTTATGCCGGCCTCGGCGGGGTGCTGTATGCGCACTTCATCAACTACATCACGCCCTATGACTTTGGCTTCCTGCCCTCGATCTACGTGCTGGTGATGGTCGTGTTCGGCGGCCTGGGCACGATCCGTGGACCGCTGCTTGGGGCGGCCTTTCTGACGGCGATGCCGGAACTCTTCCGCTTCGTGCAGGACTACCGCAATTTGATTTACGGCGGACTGCTCGTATTCATGATGTTCTTCGAGCCGCGCGGGCTGCTGGGAAAAGGCAGTTTGGTCATGCGTGCCATCCGCCTGCGGCTGGAGAAGCCGGTGGGCGTGGTGGCCGGGAAAACGGTGCGCTAATGCTGAAGGTACGTAACCTCACGCGGCATTTCGGCGGGTTGACGGCGGTCTGCAACGTAAATCTCGACGTCGAAGACACGTGCATTTTCGGCATCCTCGGTCCAAACGGCGCCGGCAAGACTACCTTGTTTAACCTGCTTTCCGGGATATTCCCGTGCTCGGCGGGTGAAATCTACTTCAACGGCCAGCAAGTGCATGGTCACGCTGCACACCGTATCGCACGGCTCGGCATAGGCAGGACGTTCCAGATCGTGCGTCCGTTTTCCGAATTGACCGTAATGCAGAACGTGCTCGCGGCGATCGGAGCCAAACTTGGCGAGAGCCTACCGGTCCTGCTCGGAGAGTATGATCGGATCCCTTACACGGACGCCGCGCGAGCGCTGCTCGAGCTTACCGGGCTTGGCGAACACGAGAACGAGATCGCAAAAAACCTGCCGCTCGGCATGTTGCGGCGGCTTGAGATCGCGCGCGCGCTCGGGCTCGAGCCCCAACTGCTGTTGCTCGATGAATCGTTCTCGGGCCTGAGCCATCTCGAGGTCGAGGCGCAGGTCGAGCTCGTGCGGCGGCTGCGAAGCCAAGGCACGGGAATACTGCTGATCGAGCACAACATGCAGGTTGCGATGAACCTGTGCGAAAGGATCGCGGTCCTGGACCACGGCGAGAAGATCGCCGAGGGTTCGCCGGCCGAAATTGCGGGCAACCAACAGGTGATCGAGGCATATCTCGGGCGCGACTACGATGCTTAAGTTGCGTGATGTCGACGTCCACTATGGACGAGTGCACGCCCTTAAAGGCATATCGATGTCGATTCCTGCGGGCGGGATATATGCAGTACTTGGGGCGAACGGTGCCGGCAAGACTACTCTGCTGCGAAGCGTCCTGGGTCTCGCACCTCACGATGGATCGATCGAGTTTGACGGCAATTCGATTGGCGAAATATCGACTTTCCGCCGCGCCAGAAAAGGAATCGCACTGGTTCCGGAGGGGCGCAGGTTATTCCCGGATTTTTCGGTTGCGGAAAACCTGCGGATTGGCGCAATCAATAGACCCCCCAGTCCTGACGTCGAGGAAGACATGGAAAACATCTGCGGGATGTTCCCGGTACTCCGGACTCGGTTTAATCAGCGGGCCAGCACCCTGAGCGGAGGCGAGGGACAGATGCTGGCAATTGGTCGAGCCCTGATGTCAAGACCGAAACTGTTGCTTTTGGATGAACCGTCCGCTGGTCTGATGCCAAAGGTTGTTAGGGAAATCTTTGAAATGATCCGAACGATTCCTCAGCAAGGGAAGACCGTTTTGCTGGTCGAACAGAACGCGCGGAAGGCACTGTCCGTTGCTGACCACGTAGCCGTCTTGGAAGTTGGTCGTATTGTGCTTGAGGGGCCTGTTTCAGAATTGCGCGATGATCCCAGGATCAAAGCAGCGTATCTTGGGGGCTAGGCGATATACTCTTCGGCAAAGCATAAGTCGAGGAAGCTCTTTTTCTGTCGCTGCATTTGATCCCGCTAATCAGTAACCTTTTTTTATTCGGTCGATCAAAGCGGAAGCTGGCCATGTCCCACGATTCCCGGCGTATCGAACACGATTTGCTCGGCGACCGCGCCGTGCCCGCTGTAGCCTATTACGGCGTTCACACCTTGCGCGCGCTCGAGAACTTCGAGATTACCGGCACGCCGATTTCGATTTATCCCGATCTGGTCAACGCGCTGGCGTGCGTCAAGCAAGCGGCGGCGCTCGCCAACAACGAGCTGAAGCTGCTCGATGACGCGAAGACCACGGCGATCGTCAAGGCGTGCGAGCAAATCCGGCGCGGCGACCTGCTCGAGGAGTTCGTGGTCGATGTGATCCAGGGCGGCGCCGGCACCTCGACCAACATGAACGCGAACGAGGTGATCGCCAACCGCGGGCTCGAGCACCTCGGGCGCATGAAAGGCGAATACCAGTATCTACATCCGCTCGAGCACGTCAACATGAGCCAGAGCACCAACGACGTTTACCCGACCGCGGTCAAGGTGGCGCTGCATTTCGGCATCCAGCGGCTGGTCGAGGCGATGGCCGGGCTGCGCGGCGCGTTCGAGCGCAAGGCGCGGGAGTTCGCGCAGGTGCTGAAAATGGGGCGCACCCAGTTGCAGGACGCAGTGCCGATGACTCTGGGGCAGGAATTCAGCACCTACGCGGTGATGCTCGGCGAGGACGAGCAGCGGCTGCGCGAGGCATGCCTGCTGATCCACGAGATCAATCTCGGCGCCACGGCGATCGGCACCGGCATCAACGCGCATCC
>JACPTJ010000387.1 GCA_016192835.1 Betaproteobacteria bacterium | reverse complement strand
AACCTCGGCCAGATCAAGGCGCTTGGCCGCTCGCGCGAGGAAGCGGCCGGAAAAAGCATTAAGCTGCTCGAACGCGTCGGGCTGAGCGACCAGGCCGCCAAGTATCCGGGTCAGCTATCCGGCGGCCAGCAGCAGCGCGTCGCGATCGCGCGCGCGCTCGCGATGGACCCGATCGCGATGCTGTTCGACGAGCCGACTTCGGCGCTCGACCCCGAGATGATCAACGAGGTGCTCGAGGTGATGGTCAAGCTCGCTCAGGAAGGCATGACCATGATGGTAGTCACGCACGAGATGGGCTTTGCGCGCAAGGTCGCCCACCGCGTGATTTTCATGGACGAGGGCCGTATCGTCGAGGACGCGAAGAAAGAGGACTTCTTCGGCCAGCCGCGCTCGGAGCGCGCGGTGCAGTTCCTGTCGAAGATCCTGCATCATTGATCCCCAATCTGCCCGCGTCCGTGGACGAGCATCGCAACTTCGTGGCACTGATGATTGCGTCCGCCTTCATTGTGGCGGGCGGCATTCATTATCAGACGCCAATGCTGGCGGCGATAGCCGCGGAGTTTCAGGCAGATGCCGCGGCGACGGGCTGGATACCGACGCTCTCTTTCGGCGGCATGCTGGTGGGCAGCCTGTTCTTGGTGCCGCTTGGGGACCGTATCGACAAGCGCCGGCTGGTGCTGTGCAAGATCGTCGTGCTGACGCTGGCGCAAGCGCTGATGGCGGCGGCGCCGTCGATAGCGGTGCTGGCGGCAGGCAGCCTGGTGTCGGGCATCTGCTCGTCGCTGATGCAGAGCTTCATCGCCATCACCGCGGAGACCGCACACCCGAATCATCGCGGGCGCGCGCTGGGCACGCTGATGATGGCGATGTTCAGCGGCATACTGTTCGCGCGCATCGCCGGCGGATTGATCGCCACGCACATCGGCTGGCGTTACAGCTACATGCTGTCGGCGGGCATGTTGCTGTTGATCGTACCGGTGCTGTGCGCGCGGCTGCCCAACACGCGGCCCACCTCGCAGGCGTCGTATCGCGGTCTGTTGTGGTCGATATACGAGCTTTTGCGCACGCATGGCGGCATACGGCGCGCGTCAGCGATACAGTTCATGTTCGGTATTTGCTACGGCGGATTCTGGGCGGTGGTCGCACCCATGCTCGCGGTGCTCCATAGCGTGGGGCCGGCCGGGACAGGCTTCATGGGGATCCCTGGTGCTGCGGGCATATTCGTGGCCCGTCCGGCGGGGCGCTGGATGGACCGTGCCGGAGTGATGCCGGTGGTGCTGACGGGCATATGCTCGATGCTGGCCGCGTGGGTAGCCATGGGTTTCGGGGTGTGGTCGATTGCCGCGGTGGTTATCGGCGCGATGTTGCTCGACTGCGGCCTGCGCACGGCGATGGTCGCCAACCAGACGCTGGTCAATTCGGCGGTGCCGGATTCACGCGCACGCGCCAACACCCTGTTTGGCATGCATGTGTGGAGCGGCAACGCGGTGGGCGCGTTTCTGACCAGTTGGACATTCGCGCATTTTGGCTGGCTCGCCGTGTGCGGCGTCGCGATGACTGCGATGGTCATCGCGCTACTGATACATCTGGGTGTTTTCCCGGTTGGTAAAACTGAATAATCAATGTCTGTGCCGGTCAGCCGGTCACGGTTTTCGGGGCACGGGGGGGATGGTCGTATCGTCGCGGGCCGGGCCTTCACCGCCATCAGGTTTTGCTGGCGCTGGATTTATCGGCATCACCCCCGGGCGCGGAGGGTGATTGCATTCCATCCGGGAATTCGAGCGTGAGATCGGGCGCGGCAAACTCCGGTGCGGCTTCGGCCGCGGCGTGTGCAGCGCCTGCGTCGCGGGCACTGTCCTTACGGTCACCAGGTGTCGCTGGCGCTGGGGCCGCATCGAAATCGATCGTGCCAATTTTCGGCACAGCCGGATCGCCTGTGACGCCAGCCTTGACAGCGTCACCCCCGGGCGCGGCGGGCGGTTGCATTTCGCCGGGAAAATTGAGCGTGGAATCGTGAGCCGCAACCGCCGGTGCGGTTTCGGCCGCGGCGTGTGCGGCGCCTGCGTCGCGAGCGATGTCCTGCGCTTCCAACGCACGTGCCATCTCGCCCAACGGCGCCGTCGGATCGCCCGTGACGTCAGCCTTGACGGCTTCGCCCCCGTGCGCGCCGGGCGTTTTTACGGGCGCGGCGGGCGGTTGCATTCCATCCGGGAACTTGAGCGTGGAATCGGGGGCCGCAACCGCTGGCGTGAGTTCGGCCGCGGCGTGTGCAGCGCCTGCGTCGCGAACGATGTCCTGCACTTCCAACGCACGTGCCATCTCGCCCAACGTCGCCCCCAGCGAGCTATTGACCGCACCATCGGTCTGGGTAGGCACGTTGTGCGCGTTTTTTTCGAGTGCAGCCTTTTCTTTGCGCCTGGCGTAAATTTGCGACAGCCCGAGAAACAGCTCGGCCTCGGCAAGCGGATCGTTCACGAGCGGGTCGACGTCCGCGACCTGCGTGCGGCGACGGCGCGCAAACCAGTAGCCCGCGCCGCCGAGCAATAAGAACAATCCGCCGCCAGCGAGATACAAAGGTTCCGCGAGAATCTGATCGATCGTGTCAGGCGGTGCCTGCACGATTTCGGTCGGCTTGGGTTTGGGTTGTTGCGGCGTCCCGGCCGCGGCAGGTTGCGCTGCAGGCGCGGCTTGTTCGCCGCTCCGAGGCGCTTCTGCGATCAGCCCGGTTTTGGCGGGCTCGGCCCTGGCAGGTTCCGGTTGCGCGGCCTGGTCGCCCTTCACCGGCGGTGCGGCTCCCGGCTGGGCTCCTGGCGCCGGCTGCGGCAAGGTTCCCGCTGCCGCTACGCCAGGCAACTGCTCCGTGATTTCGATCCGCCGCCGCATGTTCTTGACGGTTTGCTCGAGCTGCACGACGAGCTGGTTGGCTTCCGTCAACGCTTTCTCGAGCGCATCCAACTCCGCTTCGAGCACGTGCAGGCGTTCCGTGACCTCGCGCGGTGCACCTTTGCCATTGCCGGTCCTGCCAGCACTTGGGAGCTCGCCCTTGGATAACCTCAGCACTTCCATCGGCGTTTCCTTGCCCGCCGCCTGCTCGCGCACTTTCTTCATCGCCTCGGACTGCGCGGTTGCCACCACCTGCTGTTCCTCCGGAATGCGTAGCATACTGCCCGCATACAGAATGTTCATGTTGTCGCCAAATGCTTCGCGATTCGCGTGATAAAGGCTGACCAGCATCTGCTCGAGCGTGACGCCCTCGGGTTTGACGCGGGCGGCTATTTTGGAAAGCGTGTCGCCGCGCTTGACCGGACCGTATTCTTTGCTCTCAGCTCCACCCGGGGCAGCAGCACGCGTGACAGCTCGTGCCTTTGCGGCAGGCTTGGCCTTAACCGGCGCGGTGGGCGCGAGCGCCTGCGATTCAAGCGATCTGACCGGAGCAACAGCACGCGCAACAGCCGGTGCTGTCGCGGCAGGCTTGGCCTCAACCGGCGCGGTGGAAGCAGGCGCTTGCGATTCAAGCGTAACAGCAGGCGCCAGCTCCACTGGCGGCACGGCCTGCACGATCGGCGCACCCGGCGTATATCCGGGCGGATCAATCAGCGCGGTGTATTCGCGCACCAGATTTCCCTGCGGCCAGCTCAATTCAACCAGCAGATCGATGAAAGGCTCGTTGACCGGACGCGTCGAAATGATCTTGACGTAAGGCCGGCCGTCAGAGCGACGTTCGATGCTCAGGCGCACGCCGATCAGCGCCGGGCTGTACTGGACGTTGGCCTTTGTGAAAGCCTCGGGTGAAGCGATGCGCACCTTGAGCGCAGCGAGCTCGTGCTCCTGCACCGATATGAGATCGACTTCCGCCAGGAGCGGCTGGCCCAGCGCGGACACAATGGTGAGTTTGCCCAACCCGGCGGCGTGAGCAACCCACGGCAGCACCAGTAACATGCCCGCCCAAAACCATGTTTTATATGATGTTATTCTCAACGCCCACCCACTTGCTGTGTTCTGGAACAAGTAGACTAACGTGTTGATGCGCGCCCAAATTTGACCCCGGTCGCGCACTGAATCTTGAACCACCCCTGTGAACGCCAGTATGCCTCAGGTGGTGGTTCTTTTCTAGGTATAAAATAAATGGCCGTGTTCACCTCAATCAACGATCAGAATGTCGCGAAGGCTGGCGACGATTCTCCGCAGAAGTTGTTTATGGAAGATCTGGATTTCACCAAGAACGCTCAGAAAGTCGCGAAGGCCGGCGAGGATACTCCGCAGAAATTGATTGTGGAAGATCTGGATTTCACCAAGCCTTCACAAAGCGCGATTTACGATCCGGACACCGCGTTGGCGTTTTTCAAGTTCGCGGGAACCAGCGAGAGCGTCCCGCAGGGCGAAACGTTCTTCGTTGAACAACAAAAGCCCGATAGCCTGTTTCATAAAGGCACAAAGATGTATCTGCTGGTCGAGGGCGAAGTCAAACTGATAATCGGCAAGAAAGCCATCGATATCCTCAAGCCCGGTGAAATCTTCGGCGAAATGGCCCTGATCAGCGGGATGCGGCGCAGTGCGACGGCGGTGGCCAAGACCGCCTGCCGTGTCCTCTCCATGCAAATGAGCCAATTCCATCAAGCGCTGAGCCGCACGCCGGAATTTGCGCTCATGCTGATGAGCATCATGATCAACCGTTTGCGCCTGACCACTGCGCGATTGAGCATGAAGCAGGCGCTGCCGGCTGCCAACAAGTTGCGTGAAAGCCGGGTTTTCGAAGAAGCAATCCTTGCCGGTCTGCTGAGCGAAGCACGCAGTATTGCCCAGACGCGCTTGGCGCCAGGCACACCGATCATGACTGCCGGTGAGACTGGCCATTGTATGTACGTGGTGCTGGAAGGCCGCGTCGCGGTTTCCGTGCAAGGCAAAGTCGTGGAAAGAGTCGGTCCCGGAGGCGTGATTGGCGAGATGGCGCTGATCGACCAGTCTCCGCGCGCTGCGAGCGCGGTTGCTGAATCGAGCTGCACGCTGCTGCCGATCAGCCGCAACGATTTCCTCGCCTTGATCAGGAACAAACCCTCGTTCACAGTGGCGCTGCTGAAGAACCTCGCCGATCGGTTGAGGTTCATGACGTCGCATATTCCGCCGAACTGAGTCAACGATGTAAATCTCCCGCGGCACACTCGAATGAAAGCGAATGACGCAGTGAAACCAGGCCGGCGTGAATTCCTGCGGACCGCCGGGACCGCCGCCGCAGGCCTCGCCTTGGGCGTCGTGCCGTACGTGGCGCGAGCCGCGAGCAGCGCAGACGCTGGTTTGAAAATCGGCATTGTCGGATCGGGCCGGATCGGCAGCACCCTCGGTGCGCTCTGGCTGAAGGCGGGACACGAAATCATGTTCTCGTCGCTCGATCTCGAGCACGACAAGGCATTGGCAGCACGCCTGGGAGGCAAGGCCCGTGCCGGAACGTCCAAGGAAGCGGCCGCATTCGGCGAAGTCCTGCTGATCGCGGTTCCTTATTCCGCACTCCCGCAAGTGGGCCGCGATCTGGGGAACCTGCTCAAAGGCAAAGTGGTGCTCGATGCGTGCAACCCCATCCCCTCGCGCGACGGCGAGATTGCGACCTGGGCCCGGGAAAAAGGTGCCGGTCTCGCCTCGGCGGAACTGCTGCCGGGAGCGCGTATCGTCCGCGCCTTCAATGCGATCGGTTATGCGAGGCTGCCGGAGGCTGCCAAGCGTGCGGAGCGTACGGGAATGCCGATCGCGGGCGATGATGCAAACGCCATCGCGGTCGCGTCGCGCCTGGTGCGCGAAATCGGCTTCGAGCCGGTAGTGATCGGACCGCTCGCCATGGGCAAATATTTGATCCCGGGAACGCCGCTTGCAGGCGAGCACACGCCGGAGCAGATCCGGAAAATCGCTGCCACCCTCAACTGAGCCGCTCCCGCTTCCCTGATCAGCCCGTTCCTACCTGGGCTTGACTCCCGACGCCTTGAGCAACTGCGAAAACCTTACCATCTCCTCGCGAATGAACTCCGCGAATGCCTCGGGAGAAGCGCTGGTCCAGGGTTCAGTGCCCTGGGCAATAAGCGCCTCGCGGTTCTCGCGCTGGCTTACGGTCTCGACGATGAGCGCGTGAAGCCGGCGCACGATTTCCTTCGGCGTTGCCGCCGGAACCACGATGCCCACCCATGAGCGAAAGTCGTATCCCGGCAAGCCGGACTCACTGATCGTCGGCACCTCGGGCAACGTCGGATGGCGCTGAGGGCTGGTGACCGCAATCCCCCGGATTTTTCCCGATTGCATGAGCCGGAGCGCGCTGGCAATCGCGGGGAACATCACGTCAAGGTGTCCGCCCAGCAGGTCGGTCACCGCGAGACTGGCGCCCTTGTATGGGACGTGCACCATATCGACCTTCGCCGTAGCCTTAAACAACTCCCCGGCCAAGTGGGATGCGCTTCCCACGCCTCCCGAGCCGAAGTTGAGCTTGCCCGGTTGCGCCTTGGCCAGCACGACTAAATCCCGGACCGACTTGGCGGGAACTGAAGGATGCACCACCAGGAAGTAGGTGTTCGCGATCAGCAACGACACCGGAGTGAAGTCCTTGACGATATCGTACGGGAGATTCTTCTGCAGGCTGGGATTCGTGGCGTGCTGTCCCGTCGCCAGCAGCCAGGTGTGGCCGTCCGCTGCAGCCTTGCCTACCATCTCCGCGCCAATTGCGCCATTTGCCCCGGCGCGGTTGTCCACCACGATCTGCTGTCCGAGCACTTTTGAAAACTTCAGCGCCAGGAAGCGCGCCGTAACATCCGGCCCTCCCCCGGGAGCCGCCGCCACCACCAGGCGGATCGTTTGACTGGGATAGGATTGCCCGAACGCAGGCCACACAACACATAGCGCAACACCGAGCAACCTTTTCCAGTATGCCTTCATGGTTTTCCTTGGAATTCAGTCCACCGCTTCGAACTTCACTTCCCGGGCCAGTCTGGCCCAGCGGGTCATCTCGGTTTTCAGGTGAGTTGCCAATTGGGCGGGCGTGCTGCCAACCGGCTCGAGTCCCATCGACATGAGTCGTTCCGACACCTCGGGGCGTTGCAGCGCGGTTACCGTGGCCGCACGGAGACGGTCGATTACGTTCGCCGGCGTGCCTGCGGGCACCAGGATTCCCAGCCATGCGTTCACGTTGAATCCGGGCAGACCGGACTCGGCTAGGGTCGGCACACCGGGCAAGGCAGCGTTGCGCTTCAGGCTGCTCACTCCCAGAGCCCTCAGCCTTCCGCCGGTGATGTACGGATGGGCGGTGGGTATGGTTGCGAACACAAACGCTACCTGCCCGCCGACCAGATCAGTCATGACGGCACCACCTCCCTTATAGGGGATATGCAGGACATCAATGCCCGTGGCATTCTTGAACACTTCCGCGGTGAGATGGTTATCGCTGCCGTTGCCGGCGGAGCCGTAATTCATTGCACCCGGTTTTGACTTCGCGAGCGCGATCAGCTCTTTCACGGAATGGGCCGGAATCGATGGGTGAACCGCGAGGACGGTCGGCGCGGTGGCAACCAGGCTGACGGGCGCGAAATCCTTTTCGGCGTCGTAAGGGAGTTTCCTGAACAGGATGGGATTTGCCGCCAGCGCGGTGGTTGCAAGCACGGCGATATAGCCGTCGGGTCGCGCCTTGGCGACCAGATCAAAGCCCGGGATGGCCGCACCGCCCGGACGGTTTTCGACGACGACCTGCTGGCCAAGATTGTCCGCGATGCGCGGCGCGACGATGCGCGCCGTGATGTCGGTGATGCCGCCGGTACCGTAGGGAATGATCAGCCGGATCGGGCGGTTGGGATAATCCTGTGCATTTGCTGCGCCCGCCGCGAGAGCAATCCCCGCCAGCAACGCGGGTCCGGGAAAGCGAAGAAGCCGTGTCCGCAGGATCTCCTGCGCGCGGGCGGTTAAGGCCCAACTTGATTTTGACATTGGATGACCAACAAAATGACCAAAAAAATTATCTTCTTATTTGACGTATATTGTCAAATGAGCACACGCGAGGCCGAAGCCACGTGGCCCGGTTGACAGAAATGTACCGGCGGAGGAAATGATGATTGATAAATCATCGGTGCCGACAGGGAAAGACCATACACGGAGAAAATCCGCATGAACTGGAACATCTTTCAGTGGCGGTCGCTCAAGACAAGAGTGACCGTACTCACGCTGGCCATTTTCGTAATCAGCATCTGGTCGCTGGAGTTCTACATCAGCCGGATGCTGCGCGAAGATATGCAACGACTATTGGGCGAACAGCAGTTCTCGACAGTATCTTTCATAGCCGCAGCAGTCAATGGTGAGCTGGATTTCCGGTTTCAATCGCTGAAAGATGTTGCCGGACAGGTTAGCCCCGCCATGCTGGGCAACACGGCGGCTATGCAGGTACTCCTAGAACAACGCGCGGTTTTTCAGATGCTATTCAACGGTGGTACCTTCGTCGCCGGGATGGATGGCACGGCGACTGCCTCTGTTCCGCTCTCGGCAGGACGGCGCGGCGTCAACTACATGGACAGAGATTTCATAGTTGCTGCGCTCAAGGAAGGGAAAGCCACGATCGCCCGGCCGGTCATGGGCAAGCAGCTGGGGTCTCCGATTTTTGTCATGGCGGTGCCCATTCGCAATGCTCATGGCAAGGTAATCGGTGTCTTGGCAGGAGTGACCGACCTGAGCAAGCCCAGTTTTCTGGACAATGTTACGCAGAACAGCTACGGCAAGACCGGTGCCTATCTGCTTAATGCACCGAAGCATCGGCTTATTGTCACCTCCTCCGACAAGAGCCGCAGAATGCAGCCGCTGCCCCCACCCGGCGTCAACAAGATGCTTGACCGCTACATCGAGGGTTACGAAGGTTACGGCTTTGCCGTAGATTCCCGCGGCGTGGAAATGCTCAATGCGGCCAAAGGCATTCCCGCGGCGGGCTGGTTTGTCGCCGTGGTGCTGCCGACCGCAGAAGCCTTTGCACCGGTCCGCCTCATGCAGCAGCGCATGCTGCTGGCCACGATCTTCCTGACCCTGCTGACGGGCGCGCTGACCTGGTGGGTTTTAGGGCGCCAACTTGCACCGACGCTTGCCGCCGCAAGAAAGCTGGACAGCCTGTCAGATTCAGACCAGGCCCCGCAACCCCTGCCCATCACCAGGCAGGACGAGGTCGGCCAACTGATCGGTGGCTTCAATCGGCTGGTGGAAACCTTAGGGAAACGGGAAGCGGCACTGCAAAGAACGTTGACCGAGCGCAAGCACGCGGAAGCGGAACTCGAGCAGCACCGCGAGCGCCTTGAGGAGATGGTGGTCGAGCGCACCGCCCAGTTGCGTACTATGACGACGGAACTGGCGATGGCGGAGGAACGGGAGCGACGTGAAATTGCGCAAGACCTGCACGACGATCTCGGACAATCTCTGGCTGTGATCGGGCTCAGGCTCACGTCGCTGACGCAGGGCTTGAAAGGAGGGGATGGCGGCTTGATGCGGCAGGTCCAGGAGATAAACGACATGGTAGAACAAGCGAACCACTCGGTACGCTCGCTCTCCATACAGTTGAGCCCACCCGTGCTATCCCGGCTTGGATTGGTTCCCGCGCTGGAGTCGCTGGCCGAGGAAATGCTGCGCACCCATGGCCTGAACGTCCACATTCGTGACGACGCCAAGCCCTTGCAGCTGGGTGAAGCAATGAGCAGTTCACTGTACCGTATCGTGCGCGAACTGCTGATCAATGTATCAAAGCATGCCCAGTCAGACGATGCGGAGGTGTACATTTTCACCGATGGTGACAAGCTGGTGATCACCGTGGCCGATTCAGGCATCGGCTTCGACGCGAAACAAGGGCTGCCGACCTCCGCAGACGGGGGCTATGGCTTGTTCAGTGTGCGCGAGCGACTCCTCTACCTCGGTGGGGATGTGCAAATTGACAGCCAGCCGGGCGACGGGACGTCGGTAGTGGTGACCGTGCCACTTGAGGGAATCAAAGGCCGGGCTGACGATTGATTCGGCTGCCGTACTGCACCAGCATCTGCATATAGCTTTCCGGGTAGTAGTGCGCGTGTATGTCGATGACCAGCGGCTGCCGCATGTTCGATCTACGCGCTGCCCTATTCGACCTTGATTTTCGCCAGCTTCACGACCTGCTCGTATTTGCGAGTTTCACTGCGGATGAACTTCGGGAATTCACCGGGTCCCAGGCCGACCGTTTCGAACGCCTGGGTCGCAAAGCTCTGCTGCACGTCGGGGAGGCGCACGAGCCGCATCGTGTCGGCGTGCAGCTTGGCGACGACCGCTTTGGGTATGCCGCGCGGGAAGAACA
>JACPTJ010000386.1 GCA_016192835.1 Betaproteobacteria bacterium | reverse complement strand
ATGCCGGCCCTCGGCGGCATGCTATCCGACGAACAAATCTGGGCGGTGCTGGCCTACATCAAGTCTTCATGGCCGTCAGATACCCGCCGTACGCAGCAGGAAATGACTTTGAAACAAAGCCGGCGCTGAGACCGACGTGACGCGCCTCCTCCGGAGGCAATGCTTTGCGCCACGGAACTTCTACCTGGCCGACAGCTCGCGGTAGATCTGTTCCGCAGTGGCGGGGATCGCCCGCTCGCGCGGCCACTTCGCGAAATCGCCCAGTCCCGCGCGGATGCCGTTCTTGATCTCATCCACGGATTTCCTCGAGCAGCGGCTTCGTTCCGTTGCCCGCTGCGAAAGCGCCGTGACCCGGCACCACGCTCGCCGGGGCCCAGCTGGCAAGATCCTTCAGGACCCGCTGCCAGTGGCCCACGTCCGAACGGTTGTCCGCCGTGGGGTGAAGCTCGACGAAAAGAAGGTCCGCGACGAACAGGATTTTCTCCTTGGGCAGCCAGACGATGGTGGTGTCGGGCGTGTGGGTCTTGCCGAGGGAAATGAGCTCGACTACGTGGCTACCCAGGTCCCTGGCGCGCCAGTTCCTTGGAACCCACTACAACGGCGCCCTGCTCGGCGAACAGGTGATTGCACATGGTGTCGTCGCCGGCGTGATGGCCGTTGGCAACAAACCGGATCGGCTTGCCGCCGGCGACGCTCCTGATGGCCCGAATGCGCCGGTCGTAATCGAAGAGATCGCAGGCAAACACAAAAACGCCCCGGTCACCCACTACAAAACCGGTGTTCATTGCCGCCCCGGGACCCTTGATGGCGTAGACGCCTTCAGCCAGTTTGATGGCCTCCTCCTGGCTGAAGGAGACGAGCGGAAAGAAAAAAAACAGGAATGCAAGATACTGCGGAATGCCGCGTTTCATGGTCTACCCCTCCTATGGTGAACTCCGCTCGAACGACGCGTAGTTGAAGCATATGACGACGCTAAGCCGCGATGACGAAATCGATTCGCGCGTTGCGCTGTGTACCCTTGCGCGCTACCTGCATCGTCAGCTCGCGGCGGTAGCTGCCGTCGGAGCGGTTGCCGGGCTCGTCCGGAAAGTACAGTTGCGTTGTCAGAACACGGCCACCCGGCGCCTGCACCTTGACGTGAATGTGGCGCGTGCGCCCCGGGTATTCGCCGGGGACAATGGTCTCCAGGTTGTAACGTCCCTGCGCGTCGGCGAACACGTGCCCGCGATAACGAAAACCCTTGTTGTCGTATGCGCCCGACTCGTCGCAATGCCAGAAGTCGAGCAGTGCATTCGCTACCGGCTTGCATTGCGGCGAGAGCACGAGACCCGCCAGCGTGAGCCGGTCGGCCCTGCTGCCCGGCTCGACCAGCGAGTTGCGCCGCGGCGAATCAGGGGTGAAGAAGGGACCCGCGGTCTGCGACGGCGTTCGCTCGGGCTTCTCGCCGCAGGCCGGCGTCAGCGGCAACGTCTGGCCCGATACGTGGCCGATCGAGACGAACGGCAGCGCGAGCGCAGCACCCAGGAATCTGCGCCGCGCGGTCCGATTTTGAATGCGGTTCATGGTTTTCTTCCTTCAGGGAAAAGCGCGACTTACCCTACTTTCTGAGCTTGCCCCAGAGCTGGTCCAGCCGCGCGTAGCGGCCGCAGCCGTTGACGTAGAACTTGTAGCGCACCGGGTTTTTCCGGTAGTAATCCTGGTGATAATCCTCCGCCGGCCAGAACTCGCCCGCCTTCTCGATCGGCGTCACGATCGGCTGCTTGAAAGGCTTTTCCTTCTCCCACTTCGCCCTGGACGCCTCGGCAAGCCGCTTCTGCTCCTCGTTGTGCCAGAAGATCGAAGGCCGGTATTGCGAGCCGACGTCGCAGAACTGCTGGTCCTTCACGGTGGGATCGTGATTCACCCAGAACTGCTCGAGCAGCCGCTCGTAGCTCACCTTCTTCGGGTCGTACACGACCTGCACCACCTCGGTGTGGCCGGTGGCGCCCGAGGACACCTCCTGGTAGGTCGGGTTCTTCCTGCTTCCGCCCGTGTAGCCGGAGGTGGTCGAAATCACGCCGGGAACTTTGTCCATGGCCTCCTCCGTACACCAGAAGCAGCCGGCGGCGAAGGTGGCTTTGGCAAGTCCCAACGGCTGGACTTGGGCAGAGACAGGGAGGGCTGCGATGGCGGCCAGCAGGGCAAGAAGTCGGGCAAACATGACGGATGGCTCCTTTCAAGGCGTTGGGAGGTTAGTCGCTATTAAGACCGATAGCTTACGCTTCAGTTCGGCGGGCACCCCGTCCATTTCCGGCCCGTGGCGGCTTCAATAGTTACCCAGTGTTGTTAACGCCATCAATCCGCTTGACTCTATACTCAGGTACAGGGTTTATAGTACGCGCCTCCAAGGTAAAACTGACATGCGAAATCCGGAATTACTGACGATCGGCAAGGTTGCCGACCGAGGTGGCGTGAGGGTCCAAACTATCCGCTACTACGAGCGGCGGGGTCTGCTGCCCAAGCCTGCGCGCACCGCATCTGGTTACCGGAAGTATTCAGATGAGGCGATTCGCCGGCTCCGGTTTATCCGGCAGGCGCAGGCATTGGGATTCTCTCTCGGGGAGATCGAAGAACTGCTGTCCTTACGGATGCAACCGGGCACGACTTGCGGGGATATTCGTAAGCGCGCCCGCCAAAAGATCGCAACCGTGAATGACAAGATCGAAGAGTTGCAGCGTATCAAGGACGCATTAGATAAGCTCGCTACCGCCTGCAAAGGGCAAGGGCCAACCAGTGAATGTCCGATTCTTGAGGCGCTGGAAAGCGGAGGCGATCAATGAACGTAGAACTGATCTATGACGCCGACTGCCCGAACGTTGCCGCAACGCGCTCGCTGCTGATCGAGGCGTTTACTCAAACCGGCGTATCCGCGAGATGGCAGGAATGGGAGCGCGGCTCGCCGGAAAGCCCTGACCGTGTCCGTGACTTCGGCTCGCCAACCATCCTGGTCGATGGCAAGGACATTGCCGGGATCAGTCCGGCAGCCGGCACCCGTGCCTGCCGCGTCTATAGTGATGGCGGCGGCATCCTGCGAGCAGCGCCGCCGCTCGATTTGATCTGTGCGGCGTTGCTCAAGGACGCTTCGGCGAGAAAACACGGAGTCGCCGGCCGGGGCCGTTGGCAAGCGACGGTTGCTTCATTGCCGGCGATCGGCACCGCGCTGTTGCCGAAACTGACGTGCCCTTTATGCCTGCCGGCCTATGCGGCGCTGTTGAGCGCCCTGGGACTGGAATTCTTCGATTACACGCCCTATTTGCTGCCGCTCACGCTGGCCTTTCTGGCGGTAGCGCTTGGGGCCTTGGCAATACATGCAAGGCGCACCGGACATTGGATCGCGCTGATGACAGGTGTCGCGGCAGCGGCAATCGTATTGCTCGGAAAGTTCACTTTTGAGCTGGATTGGCTCAATACCGCCGGCATCGGCTTGCTGGTCATCGCGATTCTCATCAGCATGCGCCGGAAAACATCACCTCTGTTTCCATGCCCGGCGTGCGTCGAATCAGGGAGCCAGGCAAAAGCGGGAGTGCATTAAGAGGAGAAATCCATGGCCACAGTTCGGAAAATCGAGGTATTCAGCGCCGGATGCGCGGTATGCGAAGACACGATCGCGCTCATCAATCGCATTGCCTGCCCGTCGTGCGAAGTCGAGATCCTCGACATGCGCCAACCGGATGTCGTTGCGAAGGCGAAGCGATACGGCATCCGCAGCGTTCCCGCCGTCGTCGTCAACGGCAGACTGGCGGATTGCTGTGCCGGCCGCGGGCCGGATGAAGGCACGCTCCGCGCAGCAGGGATTGGGACACCGGCGTAAGCAGGATTCGTTACCGGTTGCCGAAAAGTCCAGCGGGGAAAGTGCGGCGGCTCAAGCTGCTGGAATTGCGACGCAGAGCTTTCAACAATCGCTAATGCTCGTGCCGGTGGTGAATATCGGGCAAATGCGGGTGGGCGTGTCTCAATGGTAAATGCACGTGCGCGTGCGTGTGCGGCTCCGGCCCTTCGGTCCCGTCATGCTCGTGCTGATGATGTTCGTCATGGGTGTGCTCATGACTGTGCTTCATAAATTCATGTTCATGCTCGTGTTCGTGCTGCTCGGTCAGCACCAGCCACGTTGCCAGAACCATCAATAGCAGAGCGCCGGCAAACATCAGGGTAAAGGGTTCATTCAGCGCCAGGATTGCAACTGCCGCCCCGATAAACGGCGCCGTGCTGAAATGCGCGCCGGTACGCGCGCTCCCCAAGTGACGCAACGCGTAGATGAACAGCACCAAGCTCAGTCCGTAACTGAAGAACCCGAGGGTCATTGAGCTTGCCAGGCTCCACAGGCCGGGCATCGCATCGCCGCCATACTGCCCCAGGATGATATTCACCGCGCCTGCGGCCAAGCCCTTGATCATCGCTATCGTTGTCGGGTCGCTCGCCGAAATCCTCCGGGTAAGGTTGTTGTCGATCGCCCACATCAGGCACGCGCCGATTACCGCGATAGAATTCAGAGACAGGTTGAACCGTGCGTCGGGGTCGTAAGACAGCAACAGGCCGCCCGCCAGCATCACGAGCGACGCAAGCCAGATGCGGCTGCCCACGGCTTCCCGAAAGATCGCCGCGGCAACCAGGGTCGTGATGATGCTTTCGAAATTAAGAAGCAGGGAAGCCGCGGAGGCAGTAGCCCCGCTCAAGCCCCACATCAGCATGACCGGAGCGATGATGCCCCCCGCCAGCACGGCACCCGCCAGCCATGGATAATCGCCGGCCTCAAGCTCAAATTCTTTTTTCGCTCGGTCCGGTCGAAAACGGCTTCTGATCAAGCGAACGACGAACAAACCTGCCCCGCTCCCAAGATAGAGCAGCCCTGCCAGCGTCACCGGCGAGATGTCATGCAGCAGCAGCTTCGCCAGCGGCGTGCTGGCACCGAACAGCGCTGCGGCGGACAGTGCCAGGAACGCATATTTTTGCATCTCAAACACGACGGCAATGGGTTATCGTCAAAATACGGTACTCGCCGCATTATTCCGGAGCTCGGCAAATCCGTTGCGCAGCACGCGGAATGCCGACATGACGAAAAGGCAGGCGAGCACCGTGCCGATCAGCAGATCGGGCCAGGCGGACTGCGTAAACCAGACCCCTGCGGCTGCCGCGAACACAGCGATGTTGGATGCAATATCGTTGCGCGAGCATTCCCACACCGAGCTCATGTTGACGTCGTCTTGCCGATGCCTCCAGAGCAACGCCAGGCATGTCCCGTTGGCGATGAGCGCCAGGATGCTGATTGCCCCCATGGTCTCGAATGCCGGCACGGCGGGAACGAGGATCTTGTAAGCAACCTGACCGATTACAAACAGCCCCGCGGCCAGTATCAGCCCGCCTTTGAAGAGCGCAACCTTCGCCTTTGACCGCGGCCCCCTGGAGACCGCATAGAGGCTCAATCCGTAAGTCAGCGCATCCCCCAGGTTGTCGAGCGAGTCCGAGAGCAAAGCGACCGACCCGGAAATAATGCCGGCGACAAGCTCGACCAGGAACATGACGGCGTTAATGCCGAGAACCGTCTTGAGGGTCGAGCTTTGACGCTCTCGCAGCGCGTCGATCGCGCAGTCTTTGTCTTCGCAACAATCGGTCATGGTTCAATCCCTGGCGGATAGCTCCCGTTCGAATAATGCGGAGGAGTACGAATACTACCGGACGACACCGTGAGTGAACAACCCGGCTCAAGCTGCTCGAATTCTGGGCAGGAGCGGCGTGCGGAACTTTTCCGGCGAACACATGTCGCCGGGAAAAAGCTTGCGCGCCGTGCTGAATCTCTTTTAGAATGCGCCGCCATGCTTGCTGCAATAAAACAATTCGCGCTCGTGATGATGATGATGGCGTTGCCGCTGCAAGGGCTTGCCGCAGTCTTCATTTCCGTCTGCCCAAATGACCCCACCCATGGGTCATCCGTCGTCAAGTCCGATCATCAGCACGCGGACAAACACGATCACGACGCTCCCGCACCGGATCACGATCATCCGCTTGCCGCAAGCGATGTTGGCTCCGATCATTGCAGCACAGGGTCGGCGGTTGCGGTTCCGATGACGGTTACCAAGCTTCCATCCGCGCCCAGCTCGGAACGCAGCCTGTTTTTGGCAACCTCTATTTCGGGACACATCCCCGAACAACCGCAGCGCCCTCCTCGCGCAGTCCTCCGCTAGCCGCGGTCAGCTCGTACTTCGCGTGGTAGCCACGCGCAGTCGCAGCAGGTCCGCGGCCCCCGAATTTTCGCGTCGTTCCGTGCGCCGTTGCGCGCAGGGTAATCACGCATCACGTAACCCAGGTGACGAGGACTGCAATGAACCGCTTATCAGCAACGTGTTTGTATATTTCAAACCTGAAAACGAGCCGGACCAGAACGCTGGCACTGGTGTTGAGCGCCGTCTTTCTTGGCGGCTGTGCAACGTTCTCCGAGGACGGCGGCTTCGGCAACGTCGAAATCCTGACCAGGGAACGCATCGGCCAGGAAGTCAAGTGGATAAAAAACGAACGCGATGCCGAGCAGGTGCAGGCGGCGGTGAAAAAACTGCTGGCCGCACCGCTCAGCGTGGATTCCGCGGTGCAAATCGCGCTGCTCAACAACCGCGGACTGCAGGCGACCTATGCCGAACTCGGCATCGCCGAAGCGGACCTGGTGCAGGCCGGCCGGCTGCGCAACCCCGGCTTCTCCTTCGCGCGGCTGACCCGCGGTGACGACATCGATATCGAGCGCACTTTCCTGTTCGACGTGCTCGGGCTCATCACCATCCCGATCCGCACCGAGCTCGAGCAGCGCCGCTTCGAACTCACCAAGCTGCGCGTCACCGCCGATACGCTGCAGGTGGCGGCCGACACGCGACGGGCGTTTTTCAGTGCGGTCGCGGCACAGGAAGCCGTGAAATATATGGATCAGGTCAAGCTCGCCGCCGAAGCCAGCGCCGAACTCGCGCGCCGCATGGCGGCAGCGGGCAATTTCAGCAAACTCGACCAGTCGCGCGAGCAGGTGTTCTACGCCGAAGCAACCGCCCATCTCGCCCGGGTGAAGCAGACCGCCCTTGCGGAACGCGAACGGCTTACCCGGTTGATGGGACTGTGGGGCGAGGATATCCGTTTCTCCCTGCCCGAACGCCTGCCCGACCTGCCCAAGACAGCACGCGAAATATCAGACCTCGAGCAACAAGCGCTGAAACAGCGTCTCGACGTTCAGGGCGCGATGAAAGAAGCCGGGAACGTCGCTGCATCGCTCGGACTCACCAAGGCCACCGGTTTCATCAACGTCCTCGAAGTGGGATATCAACGCAACAGCGAGAGCGGAAAACCGATCCAGACCGGCTACGAAATCGAGCTGCGGCTGCCGATCTTCGACTGGGGCGGCGCTCGCGTGGCGCGCGCCGAATTCACGTACATGCAGGCGGTGAACCGCGCCGCCGACATCGCGGTGAAAGCGCGGTCCGAAGTTCGCGAGACGTACGGCGCCTACCGTACCGCATTCGATCTCGCCCGCCACTACCGCGACGAGATCGTCCCGCTCAGGAAGCGCATTTCCGAGGAAAACCTGCTGCGCTACAACGGCATGCTGATCAGCGTCTTCGAACTACTGGCGGACGCACGCCAGCAGATCGCGAGTGTCAACAGATATATCGAAGAGCTGCGCGATTACTGGATCGCAGAATCCAGTCTCACGCTCGCTCTGACCGGCAAATCGCCCGGTGCCACGAGCACGGGCCGCGGCGGAATGCAGGGTGTCGCCGGCGGCGCAGAACAACCCGGTCATTAATCCGATACAAGGAACCAACCGCATGTCTACACGACGACATTTTCTCCGGGCCTCGGGTGCCGCGCTACTCGGCTCCGCGCTGGTCAGCAAGGTCGCGCAAGCCGCCGTGCCGGAAGCGCCCATCCAGACAACGCCCGATACCCAGCCGCCGCTGGCGCCGCCCGACGGCCGTCACTACCAGCCGGTGGTGACGTTGAACGGCTGGACGCTGCCATGGCGCATGAACAACGGCTGGAAAGAGTTCCACCTGATCGCCGAGCCGGTGCGCCGGCAGATGGCGCCGGGCATGATCGCGCACTTGTGGGGTTACAACGGCCAATCACCAGGCCCCACCCTCGAATGCGTGGAGGGCGACAAGGTGCGCATTTTCGTCACCAACAAGCTGCCCGAGCACACCACCATCCACTGGCACGGCATCCTGCTGCCCTCGGGCATGGACGGCGTCGGCGGGCTGTCGCAACCGCAGATCCCCGTGGGCAAGACTTTTGTCTACGAATTCGAGATGAAGAAATCCGGCACCTTCATGTACCATCCGCACGCCGACGAGATGGTGCAGATGGCGATGGGCATGATGGGATTCATCGTGGTGCACCCGAAGAACCCGAACTTCATGCGGGTGGACCGCGACTTCGTGTTCCTGATCAACGCCTACGACATCGATCCAGGCAGTTTCACGCCGAAAATCGCCACCATGACCGATTTCAATCTGTGGTCATGGAACAGCCGCGTCTTTCCCGGCATCGCGCCGCTGGTGGTACGCAAGGGCGATCGCGTGCGCGTGCGCATGGGCAATCTCACCATGACCAATCACCCCATCCACATGCACGGTTACGACTTCGCCGTGACCTGCACCGACGGCGGCTGGGTGCCCAAGAGCGCGCAGTGGCCCGAGGTGACGATCGACATTCCGGTGGGCGCGATGCGCGCCTTCGAGTTCGACGCCATCTATCCCGGCGACTGGGCGTTCCACTGCCACAAATCGCACCACACGATGAACGCGATGGGGCATAACGTGCCGACCATGATCGGTGTCGACCACCGCGGCCTGGCGCAGAAGATCATCAATCTCGTTCCCGATTACATGGTGATGGGCGAACGCGGCATGGCCGACATGGGCGAGATGGAAATGCCGCTGCCGGACAACACGCTGCCGATGATGACCGGCACCGGACCTTTCGGGCCGCTCGAGATGGGCGGCATGTTCTCCGTGGTCAAGGTGCGCGAGGGGCTGGCGCGCAACGACTATAAGGATCCAGGCTGGTACAAGAACCCGCCGGGAACCGTCGCTTACGAATGGACTGGGACGGCACCCCAGGCACCGCGCATCGCGGGGGCGCATGAAGCTGGCGTCACCGTACGGGCCCGCAAGCCGGGCGGTCACGGTCGTCATTGAATTACAAATGGAGAGAAACGTATCATGCAGAAGACGCTTCAAGCTTTGTTCTTAAGCGCGGCGCTTGCCGCTTTCGCTGTCTCGCCTGCCGTCGCGGGTGGCAAGCATGCGGGAGGCCACGACGACGAGTGGGCCAAGATCGGGCGCCCAGGCGATCCCGGGAAAGCCGTCCGCACCGTCGAGATCGGAGCCTACGACACCATGCGCTTCAACCACGCTCGATTCACGGTGAAGCGGGGCGAGACCGTGAGGATCGTGCTCCGGAACGTCGGGCAGGTGCCGCACGAGATGGTGTTGGGAGACGAGAAGTCACTGCGCGAACATGCGGAGCTGATGCGAAAGTACCCCGAGATGGTGCATGCCGATCCCAATCAGGTGAGCGTTGCCCCGGGAAAGACGGGCGAGCTCGTCTGGCAATTCACCAAAGCCGGCACGGTTCATTTCGCGTGCCTGCATCCCGGACACTATGAGGCGGGGATGAAGGGCACCATAAACGTCAGCGCAAAGTAAATGAGCAATGTTCAATCCAACGAAAGGAAAATCGCTATGACACGTAAGGCCATCGCAGTAATCATGCTGTCTCTTTCATTTCCCCTCTCCGCTTTCGCCGTGGAAGCCAACCGTCAGCCTGCCGCGGATGCAAAGGCGGTCAGTGCCCAGCTCGCTGATGGCGAGGTGCGCAAGGTCGACAAGGAAACCGGGAAAGTAACCATCAAGCACGGCCCATTGGTGAACCTGGACATGCCGGCGATGACCATGGTGTTTCGCGTCAAGGACCCGGCGATGCTCGATCAACTCAAGGCTGGCGACAAAATCAATTTTGAAGCGGCTAAAGTCGGCGGCGCCTACACCGTGATGAAATTTGAAACCATCAAGCGTTAAGCGGGTCTCATCTTGGTTGCGCTGAAATCGCTGAGCTATCTGCATCCTTGCACCGGGCTAGTGCCTAAGCCGCGCTGCTCTCGTGCGACTTGACAAATACCCTATGGGGGTATACATTGGCTTTTAAGTCCCGATCAAACGGGGCGCGGAGCCGGCGGAGCGAGTGGTTCACATGAAAAGGCCAGGTACGGCATGGAGCGAATTGTTGCGCGCAGCGGCGCTGATCATCGCGATGCTGCTCGTCCCGGTCGGCGCGTCTGCGCATGGCACGGGCAATCGCCTGGTAGTTGCGGGGGTCTGCACGGAAGCCGGGCAGGACGCCATCAGTGCCTGCATGACCCCGGCAACCGGTCATCATCTCCACTGTCATCTTGCATCCGTCCCTCCGATGGCGGCGGGACCGAATCAATCGCTCGATGATGACCAGTTCGTTACAGCCGCGCTTACGGCGCCAACCCTCTCGGCTCAGATCTTAGGAACGCATTTCACGCCGGCGTCACGCATCACGATCGCCGCCCGCCCGCGCTTCATCCTGTTCGGCAACTTCCGCAGCTAGCTTCTCCCGCGCCGTGCCGCCCGCGGGCAACCGTGGGCGCCCGGCCGCAGCGGGTCGTCGCCCGCGTACCACTCGTTTCTAACCATTACAACGTGCAATCGGCTGTCGATATTCAACCCTGAAAGGAGTTTAACCATGAAACGCATGAACCTTCGCAAGACCTTGAGCGCCGCCGCATTGATAGGCGCAACAACCGTGGGAGCAAGTGCGCTGGCCGACCCGCCGCAAGGCGCTTACGGCATGGGCCCCGGCATGATGGGCGGGATGATGGGCGCCGGCATGATGGGCGGCCACGGTGCCGGCTACGGCATGGGCCCGGGCATGATGGGCGGCTACGGCCCGGAGGCTGACCTGAATCTCACCGCAGAGCAACGCGGCAAGATCGCCAAGATCCGGGACGACGCACGGCGCAAGCAGTGGGACCTGATGGGCAAGATGCATGACGAGCGATCGCAGATG
>JACPTJ010000012.1 GCA_016192835.1 Betaproteobacteria bacterium | reverse complement strand
GGTCGTTGATCGCGACGATCTGCAGGTCGTGCTTCTTGCCCGACTCATAATGCGCGCGCAGGATGTTGCGCCCGATGCGGCCGTAGCCGTTGATAGCGACGCGGATGGTCATGCCTAAGGCTCCTTGAAATTCGCAAGAACGCTATTCTACCGCCAACGCCAACGGCGCCAAGCGCTACCCCGGCGCGGTTTGATCAATATCAAACGCGCCACCGATCCCCGGTCACAGCCGCAACGCCGGCGAGCATGCGTTGTGCCCGCCTCGCGCGCACCCTACAGAACGCTGCGTACGGTCTTCACGACATTGTCGACCGTGAAGCCGAAATACTTGAACAACTCGCCGGCCGGCGCCGATTCGCCGAAACGGTCGATGCCGACCACCGCCCCTTCGAGTCCTACGTACTTGCGCCAGAAATCGCTGATGCCGGCTTCGACTGCGACGCGCACCACGCCTTGCGGCAGCACGGACGCGCGATACGCTTCGTCCTGGCGGTCGAACGCCGCGGTGCACGGCATCGAAACTACGCGCGCCGCTACGCCTTTTTCAGCGAGCGCCTTCCGGGCGTCGATCGCGAGCTGCACTTCCGAGCCGGTGGCAATGATCACGCATTGCGGCTTGCCCTGCGCTTCCGCCAGCACGTAGCCGCCCCGCGCAATCGCCGCGATCTGCCCGGCGGTGCGCTGTTGGAACGGCAGGTTCTGGCGCGAAAACAGCAGGCTGGTCGGCCCGTCCTTGCGTTCGATCGCCGCAATCCATGCCTCCGCCGATTCGACCGTGTCGCACGGCCGCCACACGTCCATGTTGGGGATGATGCGCAGCGCGGCCGCGTGTTCGACCGGCTGGTGCGTCGGTCCGTCCTCGCCGAGCCCGATCGAGTCGTGCGTGAACACGTGGATGGCACGGATCTTCATCAGCGCGGCGACGCGCAGCGCATTACGCGCATAGTCCGAGAACACCAGGAATGTGGCCGCGTAGGGGATCAAACCGCCGTGCAGGCTCGCGCCGTTGACGATACCCGCCATGCCGAATTCGCGCACGCCGAAATGGATGTAATTGCCGCCGGCAGACCGGCTCGCCACCCTCGAGCCCGACCACATGGTGAGGTTGGACCACGTAAGGTCGGCCGAGCCGCCGAACAGTTCGGGCAGCGCCGGTGCCAGCGCCTCGATGGCGTTCTGGGAAGCCTTGCGCGTGGCAATGGTCTCGGCCTTCTCGTTCGTTTTCGTGACGAACGCCTCGGCATGCGCGCGCCAGTTGGCGGGCAGCTCGCCCGTCATGCGGCGTTTGAATTCGGCTGCGAGTTGCGGGTGTGTTTTGGCGTAAGCAGCGAACTTCCGGTCCCACTCGCGTTCGAGCGCGGCACCTTTGGCGCGCCCATCCCAGCCGGCATACACCGATGCCGGCACTTCGAACGGCGCATATTTCCAGCCGATGCTCGCGCGGGTCGCCGCGATTTCCTGGTCGCCGAGCGCGGCGCCGTGGCAATCGTGGCCGCCCTGCTTATTCGGCGCGCCTTTGCCGATGACGGTTTTGCAACAGATCAGCGTCGGGCGCTCGCTCTGTGCCTTGGCTTGAGTGAGCGCCCGCTCCAGCGCGTCGAAATCGTGCCCGTCCACGTCGCGAATCACGTGCCAGCCATAGGCTTCGAAGCGCTTGGGCGTATCGTCGGCGAACCAGCCATTGACCCGGCCATCGATCGAAATGCCATTGTCGTCGTAGCACGCGATCAGTTTGCCCAGGCCCAGTGTGCCGGCGAGCGAGCACGCCTCATGCGAGATACCTTCCATCAGGCAGCCGTCGCCGACGAACACCCAGGTGTGATGGTTGACGATATCGAGGCCCTCGCGATTGAACTCGGCGGCAAGGATTCTTTCGGCGAGCGCCATGCCGACCGCGTTGGCGAGCCCCTGCCCGAGCGGGCCCGTGGTGGTCTCGACGCCCGGCGCGCAGCCGAATTCGGGATGGCCGGGTGTTTTCGAGTGGAACTGACGGAAACGCTTGATCTCGGCCAGCGGCAGGTCGTAGCCGGTGAGATGCAGCAGCGCGTAGAGCAGCATCGAACCGTGGCCGTTCGACAGCACGAAGCGGTCGCGGTCGAACCACTGCGGGTTGGCCGGGTTGTGGCGCAAATGATGGTTCCACAGCACTTCCGCGATTTCCGCCATCCCCATCGGCATGCCGGGATGGCCGGAGTTGGCTTTTTGCACTGCGTCCATCGCGAGCGCGCGGATCGCGTTGGAAAGTTCAAGGCGGGAGCCCATTCGAGAATCCTTGCGGAGAGTTGGCGGCTTGCGGGAGCCGCAATTATGTTGGAAACCGGTCGCTTTGGCTACGCTTGCCGCCGTCAGCCGCGTCCCAGTGCCTGCTTCCTGCGGTCCATCAGCCGCCATATCATCGGTGTGAAAATGAGCTGTATTGCGAGGTCCATCTTGCCTCCCGGCGTCACGATGGTGTTGGGACGCGACATGAACGAGTCGTGCAGCATCGACAGCAGGTAAGGGAAATCGATGCCGCGCGGGTTGGCGAAGCGGACCACCAGCAGGGCGAGAATTGCGAGCAGATGTAGTTCACGTAATCGGGCATGCGCCTGAGGATCGTGGCGGTCACCGCCTCGGTGGTGTAGCGGCGCGCCGCGCGGTCGCGGTGGATCTTCTGGATCCACTCGAGGTTGATCACTGGCACCACACCGATCAGCAGGTCGACGTGCTGCGCGATGTCGACCTGATCGGTCACCACCGCGCCATGCAGGCCTTCGTAGAACAAAAGGTCGGTGTCCGCGGGCAATTCCTCCCACGGCGTGAAGGTGCCCGCTTTCTGGCCATACGGCGCCGCCTCCTCGTCGTTGTGCAGGTATTTGCGGTTGCGTCCGCGGCCATCAGCCGCATACTGCCGGAACAACTGCTCGAGTTCTTCGAACAAGTTCGCCTCGGGCCCGAAATGGCTGAAATTGTGATTGCCGCGCGCGGACTCCTCGTCCATCTTCTGCTTCATCTCGGTGCGGTCATAGCGGTGAAACGCATCGCCCTCGATGAATGCAGCCTGCACGCCCTCGCGCCGGAAGATCTGCTCGAAAATGCGCGACACCGAGGTGGTGCCGGCTCCCGAGGACCCGGTGATGGCAATGATGGGATGCTGGGTGGACATCTGGGTTCTCCCGGGTAAGATCACGCCGGCTCGCGGAACAGCCCGCGCACCCCAAACAGCGGTGCATCGTATTCGCGCTGGTTGGAGTCACGGTGGTATTGCTCCAGCCGTTCGACCTCGCGCCGCGACCCGAACATGAAGCCGATACGCTGGTGCAGGTGGTCGGGCTTGACCGCCAGCACTGGCGTAAACCCCGTGCTCGCGCGTCCGCCCGCCTGTTCGATGATGAACCCGATCGGGTTCACCTCATAGAGCAGCCGCAGCCGGCCGGGGCTCGCCGGATTGCGGCTGTCGCGCGGATACATGACCACGCCGCCGCGCAGCAGAATGCGATGCGTTTCCGCCACCAACGACGCGATCCAGCGCATGTTGAAGTCCTTGTCGCGCGGGCCGGTCTTGCCGGCGAGACATTCGTCGACATAACGTCTGACCGCCGGCTCCCAAAAACGCGCGTTCGACGCGTTGATCGCGAACTCGCTGGTATCGTCGGGTATGCGCAGGCTCGCGTGGGTCAGGATGAATTCGCCGATCTCGCGGTCAAGCGTGAAACCGTGCACGCCGCGTCCGAGCGTCAGCACCAGCATGGTGCTGGCCCCGTAAATCGCGTAGCCGGCGCAAACCTGCTGCGCGCCGGGCTGGAGGAAGTCCGCCGCTGTGGGCTCGTCCACCCCGTCCACGCAGCGCAGCACGGAGAAAATCGAACCGACCGACACATTGACGTCGAGGTTGGAGGAGCCATCCAGCGGATCGAACACCAGCAGGTAGCGGCCGCGCGGATACGGAGACGGAATCCCGTAAGGCTGCTCCAGTTCTTCCGACACCATCGCTGCAAGGTGGCCGCCCCACTCGTTGGTGCGCAGGAAAATTCCATTTGCCCTCAAGTTGAGTTTCGTCTGCGTCCCGCCCTGCGCGTTGCCGCTGCCGGCGCCGCCGGGCGAGTCTGCGAGCACGCCCTTGCCCACCAGGTAGGAGATGCGCTTACAGGCAAGGCAGATGTCGTTGAGCAGCGCCGTGAAGCCGCCGGTGGCGCCCTGTGCCTTGCGCTGCTCCTCGATAATGAACTCGGTGAGCGTTTTTTCGCGCGGGCTCATGTCGGGATCGCGGATCACACCGCAGTGCCGCGATAGACCACGAGACTCGCGCCTAACGTCTGGCGACGGCTGTCATAGCCAATCAGCCGCACATGATGGTCCGGGTGAGCCTCATGGCACGCCGCGGCTTCCGCCAGCACCGCGTCCGCCCGGATTTCACCGAACAGCGGCAGTTTCCACATGTACCAATACGAGCCAGCGGTGTGCGCTGGTTCAGTGTGCTCGATCGCCGGCGTCCAGCCGCGCGCGATGATGTAGCCGACCTGCTTGCGGATCGCCTCCGCGTCCAGCGGCGGCAGGTACGAAAACGTCCCGAATTTGCGGCTCGCGGGATCGCCGAGCCGCGATGGATAGTCCTGGATGTCGGTCATGTCATGTCCTCACATATTGATAATTACGAAACCGGACGACAGTCCGGGTTCGCTCGACGCTCCCCTCGCCCTCCGGGCTGAGGATTGCCCATAAGAATGACTGGACACAACGTTCGTCATGCTGTAATGTGTGGTCATGGTCACCATTGGCGGGCGTTCATTTTCGCAAGAAGCCTTGGATCGGATTACCGCGGTTGTTCAAGCGGAGCCCGGCATCTCGCGACGCCAACTCTCGCTGCGTGTGTGCGAATGGATGAATTGGCACAACACGGCGGGGCGAGCACAGGAGATGAGTTGCCGCAAGGGCTTGA
>JACPTJ010000340.1 GCA_016192835.1 Betaproteobacteria bacterium | reverse complement strand
TACCCCGAGCACCGTATGGCGTGCGCGGTGCGTGAAATAGCGCCCGATCAGCTCAAACTCGGATAACACCGGAGGGCTATGACCGCTGAACCGGGTCGTTGTCCTGCGTCTGCTTGCCGGCGTTGTCAGCCAGCCATTTTCGCTTCAGCATATACGGGAAGTAGAAGTCGACCACCGCGAACGCAAGGAATACGAGCACGAGTATGCGTGCGGTATCGGACGGCAGAAACGATGCTCCCTCGATCAGCACGTACAGCCCGAGCAGTGCATTGAGGATGCCGCCGATGTAAAACATGATGATCCGTTTCTTGAGCTTTTCGTCCATAGCCGACCTCCATTGACAATTATGAAACCGGCCGACAGTCCGGTTTCGCTCGACGCTCCCCTCGCCCTCTGGGAGAGGGGTTGGGGGTGAGGGATCGAGCGATGTATCGAAGTCACGCAATGCTCGATAATCACTTCTTACCAAACTCGTGCGGGCGCTTGTCCGCCGCAAGCTTGTCGAGCACGCCATTCACATACTTGAAGCCGTCGGTGCCGCCGTAACTCTTGGCCAGCTCGACCGCCTCGTTGATCACGACCCGGTACGGCACGTCCGGCTGGTTTTCGAGCTCGTAGGCCGCAATCAGCAGGATTGCGCGTTCGATGGGGCTCAACTCCGCGCATTTCCGGTCGAGATAGGGCTGCAGCGACTGTTCGAGTTGCTGCGCTTCGCGGATCGCGCCAGCGAGCAACGCGGAAAAATAGCTGCGGTCGGTTTTGTCGAAGCCCTGGGCTGTGGACATCTGCTGCTCGATGGTTGCCGCGTCGCTGCCGGCGAGCTGCCATTGATACAGCCCCTGCAGCGCGAACTCGCGCGAACGGCGGCGGCTGCTGCGGCGCGCCGGGGATGCCTTCGGCACGGTCATGCTTTGCACGCGGGCGATACTCTCAGCCAGGTCATTTCCGCTCGAGCTTGCCGAGCAGGTTCGCCATTTCGACTGCGGCGGCCGCGCAATCGGCCCCCTTCTGCATCATGCGCACTTCGGCCTGCTCGTCGTTCTCCGTGGTCAGGATCCCGTTGGCCACCGGAATGCCGGTATCGAGCTGCACCGACATGATGCCGCTTGCCGACTGGTTGGCGACGATTTCGAAATGATAGGTGTCGCCGCGGATCACCGCGCCGAGGGCAACGAGCGCGTCAAAATCTCCGGTGTTCGCCAACTTCTGCAGCGCCAGCGGCACTTCCAGTGCCCCCGGCACCGTGACGATCCTGATATCGGCGTCGCGCACGCCGAGCTTGGCGAGTGCGGCCGTGCAGCTCGCGAGCAAACCATCGCCGACCGCCGCGTTGAAACGCGCCACCACGATGCCGATGCGTAATCCGGCGCCGCTCGCGCCCGCTTCGACTTCCTCGATGGAATCGTACTTAGACATCATCTTCGTCGGGCTGAAGATAGCCGGTGACCTGCAAATCGAATCCCGCCATGCTGGGCATTCTACGCGGCTTTGCCATCAGCCGCATTTTCGTGACCTTCAGATCGCGCAGTATCTGCGCGCCGATACCGTAGTTGCGAAGCGCGTTCTTTTGCGGCGCCGCAATCGCGCCCGGCTGCGCGCGCTCGAGCAGGTCGGCCGCCGACTCCGGCCGGTGCAGGAGCACGATCACGCCGCACTTCGCACGGCTCAACGCCGCCAGCGCCTGATTGAAATTCCACGAGTGGCTCGCGCTGCGCACGTCGAGAAGATCGATCACCGACAGCGGCTCGTGCACGCGCACCAGCGCTTCGCAGTCGGGCCCGATCCTGCCCCTGACCAGCGCGAGATGCGTCTCCTGCCCGATCCGGTCGCTGTAGACGACGAGCCGGAACTTGCCGTGCACCGTTTCGATATCGCGTTCGGACACGCGCTGCACCAGCGATTCGGTACGGTTGCGATAGTGGATCAGGTCAGTGATGGTGCCGATTTTGAGCTGGTGCTGTTTGGCGAACTCGATCAGGTCGGGCAGCCGCGCCATCTCGCCGTTGTCTTTGAGGATCTCGCAGATCACCGCGGCCGGCATCGTGCCCGCCAGTTGCGCGAGGTCGCAGCCGGCTTCGGTGTGCCCCGCGCGCACCAGCACCCCGCCCTTCTGCGCCATCAGCGGGAAAATGTGTCCGGGCTGCACGATATCCGCGGGGCCGGCGTCGGCGCGCACCGCCGCCTGCACGGTGCGCGCGCGGTCGGCCGCCGAAATGCCGGTGGTGACGCCTTCGGCGGCCTCGATCGAAACCGTGAAGGCTGTGCCGAGCGGCGAAGCGTTATTGTCGACCATCAGCGGCAGGTTGAGCCGGCGGCATTTTTCCTCGGTCAGGGTAAGGCAGATGAGCCCCCGGCCGTAGCGCGCCATGAAGTTGATCGCCTCCGCGCTGACGAAGTCCGCCGCGAGCACGAGGTCGCCCTCGTTCTCGCGGTCCTCCTCGTCGACGAGGATCACCATCTTGCCGACACGCATGTCGGCGATGATTTCAGGTATCGTGCTGACAGTCATATCAGTTCTTATACTCCACAAGACGTTCCGCGTAACGCGCGATTACTTTGATCTCACAATTAAGCATTTGATTCGTTAAAGATCATAGATACGCGTTATTTGCGTCAGAAGTGCGACCTGCCGTTGCTGGCCCTGCTGAATGAGTAATTGTAGCAGCGTGCAAGGTCGATCCACTACCCGCGCCGAGGCCGCGCGCGGGGTTTGACCGATCGCTGGTCGAGTTCGATCCTGGGGATGGGTGTGCCCGACCAGGAAAACCGCCAGGCATCACCTCGACGAACGTTGCCGACGACGGCCGGCCGGAAGCATGCGAGGTTGATGCCCCGCGAATGCCGGACACTCGGGTAAATCACGCCCACGGAACCCGCTTTCAGAAGACGTGCTGCCAGCCGCTGCGACGCGACGTAGCTCCTCGGATCGAGACAGGACGCAAAACGTGAATCCCCGCGCAGATCGTGGAACTCGTGGGTGAAGTCGGCAAGCAGTGCCTCATAGACGACGCTGTCGTCAAAACGTCCGATCTCCTGGTATTCCACAGTCTTGTGAAACGACACCTCGGCAAGCGCGGTCTCGATTTCGAGCGAACAGTACCAGGCGCCCCGGTCCGGACCGTTGAAGCGGCTGCCCTCGGGACGGGCATAGGTGTAGGCCGCGTTGATGATCCGGAAATTCGGTACACCAAAGACGAGCTCATCCACGCCGATACCCTGGAGCAAGCCACACTCGCCGCGCAGCCGCTCGTTGGTAGCGTTATCCAGATCGAAAAGGTCAGCAAGGTGCGCCTCGTCCTCGGCGAGATGGGCAAGCACCGAGTCCTCACGCGCAGCAAACCGCGATGGAAGCAGACGTAAAGTGTCGAACTCGCGAACCAGCGTTGTCCGGGGCAGCGCCGAACTCACACCCCGCCCCGCCGCGCATCGAGAAGCTTGCGTACGGTCTGCATCGCCACGAGCCCGCCGGCGAGCATGTAGGCAAGCGGCGCCCTGCCGGCGAAGATGGCGTTGCTGTTGGGAAGGCTGACCCACTCGTCGGCAAGCCTGTCGCCGTAGAGAATGTGCAAGGCCTTGTAGATGCCGACAAGGTAGGAAATCCGGGTGATGCGGTCGACATCGAGGACCCGATCCGGGTTCTTCTTCCACTCGTAGTAGGCGCTGCTCGAGAGTCCGCCAAGGAGCTCGCGGGCGTCCTCGTCGCGCAGCTTCCAGCGCCCGACAATCTTGAAGAAGCCACGCAGTGCGGAACGCGACAGCCGCCCGCGCTCGGCCTTTGAATTGAGGTCGACAAGCGGCGCCGGCTCGAAGCGGCTGGCGGGATAGGCGAATGGAATGGCGCTCATTGAATGTCTCCTATTACGGATAGTTTACGCTCCGTTTTCGGAGAACGCAAAGCGAAAGCGAACCGCAACTCCCTGGGCAGTCGATGACGAGCCCTTTCTCGCACCAACGGGGATGGCTTTCCGCCGGACGGTTGGTGCAGCCTGAGCGCGGAAGCGGGATAGTGCTCCGGATCCCGTAATGCTTTCCCGTTTGCGGGCGACCCTCGCCGCAGACTATACTACCGCAACATTCCGGCGCTCGCGTCCGGCCCATCCCACGTCCGGCAAAAGAAAGAACGATCATGCCCAATTCCAGCGTCACCGTCGATCACGTCCACCTCATCAGCCCGGACCCGCAGGCCACCGCGAATTGGTATGTCGACAAGTTCGGCGGCGAAATCGTCCGGAGCGCCCAGGTCCTCGGTACCCTGCAAATCTATATGTCGTTTGGCAACGGTGCGATGGTCATTGTGCGCGGCCAGCGCCCCGCAGAGCACGCGGCGGAGAAGCCGGGCCCGCAATGGGGCGTCGATCACTTCGGCATGCGCGTAGCGGGTGATTACGACAGCTTTTGCGCAGGGCTTCGCAACAAGGGCATCGTATTTACCATGGAGCCAACCGTCATGAACCCGACCACACGCATTGCGTTCATCCAGGGGCCCGACGGAGTGAGCATTGAACTGCTCGACCGGAAACCGCAGACTTAGCCCCTACCGGTTTTGACTGAATTTCATTCCGGTTTGATCCCCGCGGCGCGCGCGATGCGCGCAGCAATTTCCACCTGCGATTTGATGTAGGCCGTAAATTCTTCCGGCGTACGGCTCGCTTCCAGTTCGATGCCGCGGTCGAGATAACGCTTGCGCAGTTCGGGCACCGCAAGCACTTTCGTTATTTCAGAGTGCAGCCGCGCCAGCGCATCGCGCGGCACGCCGGCGGGCGCCATGAGGCCTATGAAGGTCACGTACTCGTATCCCGGAAGCCCCGCTTCCTCGATAGTCGGGACGCCGGGAAAAAGCGCCGAGCGGGTGCGCGTGGTTACTCCTATGGGGCGTAATTTGCCGGTCTCGACGAATGGCGCGGACGTGCTTACCTGGTCGAAAAAGATCATGACCTGTCCGCCGACGAGCTGAATCAGCGATTGCGCGCTGCCCTTGTAGGGGATGTGCAGCATTTTTACGCCGGTCTGGGCGCTGAAAATTTCGGCTGCAATGTGATGAGTCGAGCCGTTGCCGGAACTCGCATAACTGACCGCGCCGGGCTGCGCTTTCGCAAGCGCGATCAATTCTTTCACCGAACGCACCGGCAGACCGGGATTGACGACGAGCACCATCGAAACGCGGCAGCCCTGTGTGACACCGGTAAAATCCTTGATCGGGTCGTAGCCGGGTGCGGCCACGACGGCTGGCGTCGAAACGAATGTATTCGCCATCGCCAGCAACGTGTAGCCATCAGCCGGCGCTCTGGCGACGGCCTGCGTTCCCACCAGGCTGCTCGCGCCGGGGCGATTTTCGACGATCACCTGTTGACCCATGCGTTCGCTGAGCCCTTGCGCGACCACCCGCGCAATCATGTCGACGGTGCCTCCCGCGCCCACGGGCACGATGATGCGCACGGCGCGCGCTGGAAAATTTCCCGTCGCCTGCGCGTAAACTGTTACCGCTTGCAGCGCAAAGAGCACTCCTGCCGCACCGATAAGAGTCTTGCTCATGATCTTCTCCTTCGTTATTGTGATATGCGTCATGGGGATGATACCTCGAACATCCGCTCAACGTAACGCGCGAGCAGATCGACCTCGAGATTGACTCGGGAGCCGGCTGTCAGCCCGTTGAGGTTGGTCGCCTGCAGGGTATGCGGAATCAGGTTGATTTCAAATGCGCTGCCGTTGACCGCGTTCACGGTGAGGCTGACTCCGTTGACCGCGATCGAGCCTTTGCGCGCGATGTATTTTGCCAGTTCGCGCGGCGCCGCGACCGCCAGCAACCGATTTTCGCCGCTCGCCTCAAAACGCGTGACGGTCCCGACGCCATCGACGTGCCCGCTCACCAGATGGCCGCCGAGCGGATCGGCAAGCCGCAGCGATTTCTCCAGGTTCACCTTGGCGCCCGCCGCGAAACCGGTCGTGCAATTCAACGTTTCCTGCGACACGTCGGCCTCGAACCCGCGGGATCGCAGCGCTACGGCGGTCAGGCACACGCCATCCACCGCGATGCTGTCGCCGCTTTGGACATCGGCGAGATCGAGCGCTGCCGCGTCGATGACGATGCGCACGCCGCCGGCCGCGGGTTTGAACTCGCGCACCGTGCCGACCGCCGCAATAATGCCGGTGAACATTCTATCGCGCCTCCAGCCGCGCGAGGATACGCAAATCGCTTCCCACCATACGGGTTTCACTGATCTTGAGCCCACGCCGGTCACCGAGGTCGGCAAGCTCAGGCAATTCGGCCATGCCGCGCGCGCGCTCGCCGATGAGGCACGGCGCGAAATACAACAACAACTCATCGACGCAACCCTCGTTGATCAATGAGCCGTTGAGCTTGCAGCCGGCCTCGACGTGCAGTTCGTTGATCTCGCGCCGGCCGAGCTCCTGCATGAGCGCCGGCAGCTCGACCTTGCCGGCCCCATTCGGCATTACGATTACCTCCGCGCCCTGATTCTGCAGTTGCCCGATCTTCGTTTTGTCCTCCACTGCGCATGCGATCAGCACGCCGCCGCCGGCAAGAATGCGTGCCGTGAGCGGCGTCTCGAGCCGGCTGTCCACCACCACCCGCCGCGGTTGGCGCGGGGTATCGACCGCGCGCACCGTCAGCTGTGGATCGTCGTCGCGCACGGTGCCGATGCCGGTCAGCACGGCGCATGCGCGTGCACGCCAATGATGCCCGTCAGTGCGCGCTGCTTCGCCGGTGATCCAGCGGCTCTTGCCGTTCAACAACGCAGTCTTGCCGTCAAGGCTAGCTGCAATCTTCATGCGCACCCACGGCCGGCCGCGGGTCAGGCGCGAGACGAAACCGATATTGACTTCGCGCGCCTCGTGTTCGAGCACGCCGCTTGCGGTAACGACGCCGGCCTGGATGATGCGCTCCAGGCCCAGCCCCGCGGTGCGCGGATCGGGATCACGCATCGCGGCGACCACGCGCGCAACACCGGCTGCGATCAATGCCTCGTCGCATGGCGGGGTGCGGCCGTGGTGATGACACGGCTCGAGCGTAACGTAGGCGGTGGCACCGCGCGCGCGGTCCCCGGCTGCCGCCAGCGCATGGATTTCGGCGTGCGGCGCACCGGCGCGCTCGTGCCAGCCCTCGCCGACCACCGCGCCGTCGCGGACGATGACGCATCCGACGCGGGGATTGGGCGTCGTGGTATACAGCCCGCGCTGCGCGAGCTGCAGCGCCTGCGCCATGTAACTGTGATCTTCAGCGGAAAATGACATAAAACCTATTCGGGAACCACAGATGAACACGGATGAACACGGATCTAAAGCGAGTTAAATGCCTTATCTGTGTTTATCTGTGTGCATCTGTGGTTGCAAAGGTTTACTTTTTGCCTTGCGGCTTCTTCGCTTCCTTGATCGCATCCTGGAAGTCGTCGACATCCTGAAAGCTCTTGTAGACCGACGCGAAGCGGATATAGGCGACCTTGTCCAGCTTATAAAGCTCTTTCATCACCATTTCGCCGATGCGGCGCGAGAGGATTTCGCGCTCGCCCAGCGCCAGCACCTGCTGCGTGATGGTCGCGACCGCATCGTCCACCAGCGGGGTGGGCACCGGGCGTTTATGCAGCGCGCGCATGAACCCGGTGCGCAGCTTGTCGAGATCGAACTCGGTGCGGCTGCCGTCCTGCTTCACCACCTGCGGCATGCGCAACTCGACCGTTTCGTAGGTCGTAAAGCGTTTTTTGCATGCGAGGCAGCGGCGGCGGCGGCGAATGCTGTCGCCGTTGTCGCTGACGCGCGAGTCGATGACCTGCGTGTCTTCAGCTTTGCAGAACGGGCAATACATCGCTACGCGAGTGATTGGTGATTGGTGACTGATTAGTGATTGGTGATTAGTAATTGGTGATTAGTAATTGGTGATTAGTAAAAGCAGATTTGCCCAGTCACTAGTCACCAGTCACCAATCACCAGTTACCAGTCACGGCTTTTGACACCAATTACCAATCACGATCCATACACTGGATACTTCGCGCACAACGCCTTGACCTCTGCCACCACGCGCTCGATCACCCGGTCGTCGCGCGGCGCATCGAGCACGTCGGCAATCAGGTTGGCGAGCTGCCCGGCCTCGGCTTCGCCGAAGCCGCGCGTCGTGATCGCCGGCGAGCCGATCCGGATGCCGCTCGTGACCGTGGGCTTCTGCGGATCGTTGGGGATCGCGTTCTTGTTGACTGTCATGTGGGCGCGGTCGAGCACGGTCTCGGCGTCCTTGCCGGTAATCTGCTTGGCGGTCAAATCGACCAGGAACATGTGGCAGTCGGTGCGCCCGGAAACGATGCGCAGCCCCCGTTGCTGCAACACCCGCGCCAGCGTCTTCGCATTGGACAGAATCCGCTGCTGATAGCCCTTGAAATCGGGGCTCAGCGCTTCCTTGAACGCCACCGCCTTGGCTGCGATCACGTGCATCAGCGGCCCACCCTGGCTACCCGGAAATATCGACGAGTTGAGCAGTTTTTCGTGTTCGGCCCCTGCAAGTATCAGGCCGCCGCGCGGCCCCCGCAGCGTCTTGTGCGTCGTCGTGGTAACGAAGTCGGCAATGCCAACCGGGGTCGGGTACAGCCCGACCGCGACCAGCCCCGCGTAATGCGCGATGTCGGCCATCAGCAGTGCATCCACCTCATCCGCAATTTCACGAAAATGCTGCCAGTCGATGGCGAGCGAATATGCCGATGCGCCCGCGATTATCATTTTCGGCTGGTGCTCGCGCGCGAGGTGCTTTACGTGATCATAATCGATCGCCTCGGTGGCAGGATCGAGCCCGTAGGTTACGGCATGGAAAAGCTTGCCGCTCAAGTTGACCGAGGCGCCGTGCGTCAAGTGGCCGCCGTCGGCAAGCGACATGCCGAGAATGGTGTCGCCGGGCTTGAGCATTGCGGTATACACAGCGAAGTTCGCCTGCGATCCGGAATGCGGCTGCACGTTTGCGTACTCGGCATTGAAGAGTTGCTTGGCGCGGTCGATCGCGAGCTGCTCGGCGACGTCGACGTACTGGCAGCCGCCGTAATAGCGCTTGCCGGGATAGCCTTCGGCATATTTGTTGGTGAGCACCGAGCCCTGCGCCGCGAGCACGCGCGAACTCGCGTAGTTCTCGGACGCGATCAGCTCGATGTGGTCTTCCTGGCGGCGCGTCTCGCGTTCGAGCGCCCACCATAGCTCCGGGTCGAAGCTCTCGATCGTGTCCTGCTTTGAGTACATGCGTGCGGTCCGTATTTGCTTGGGTGAGGGATCGGGCGATGCCCATCATTGGTGAAACCCGATAAATTGTTGATTTTACCATGCTTAATTCCAATGTATCATGACGCGGACCCATCTGCATTGTCTTACCGCGGGGAGACCACGAGTTGAAAAGATTGCTGGCGCTGTCGCGCCTGATTGATGCACTCAATGAACGCGGCGGTGGCCTCGTCTACTGGCTGGTGCTTGCCGCCGTACTGGTGAGCGCCGGCAACGCGGTCTTCCGCTACCTGTTCAATCTGAGCTCCAACGCCTGGCTCGAAATCCAGTGGTATCTGTTTTCGGCGGTATTTCTGCTGTGCGCCGGTTATACCATGCTGCACAACGAGCACATCCGCATCGACAT
>JACPTJ010000339.1 GCA_016192835.1 Betaproteobacteria bacterium | reverse complement strand
GAAAGTCATCATGAACATCGAGACGCGTTACAAATTTCGCAAGGACAGCTCGGCATCGGTTCTGACCGCCGGCCTGCTCGGGGAGCACTATATCGGGATCGAGGGCGGGGGCGAAGACGAGATGCTCGCCAATGGGGATGCGCTCAAGCTCACCCAGTCGGCAGTCGTGCTGGAGAAGCTGATCGGCCAGTTCATGTTCGACAAGGCGGCCGAAGGCGGCAGCGCCAAATGAAGCCCCCGTATAATACGGGCAAGTGAACGCGAAGGAGCAGTAATGAACAGATTGATATACGGTTGTCTGCTGGCGATGGTGTGGTCGGTCGCGGCGTCGGCGCAATCCACCGACCTGGCGCCCGATGCACTGGCCAGGAAGGTCACCGAAGAAGTGCTGGCGATCGTACGCGCCGACAAGGATATCCAGGCCGGCAACCACAAGAAAATTCTCGATCTGGTGGAAGCGAAAGTCCTGCCGCATTTCAATTTTACCCGCATGACGCGGCTCGCAGTCGGCGCGCCGTGGCGCCGGGCCAGCACCGCCCAGCAGCAAAGCTTGACCAACGAATTCCGCATGCTGCTGGTGTACACCTATACCAACGCTTTCACCCAGTACCGCGACCAGGTGGTCGAATACAAGCCGCTCAAGCTGCAAACCGGCGATACCGACGTGGTGGTGCGCTCGCTGGTCAAGCAAAAGGGCGGCGCCGACCCGATCGACATCAATTACAGCATGGAAAAAACCGACGCCAGTTGGAAGGTGTACGACGTGACGATCGCGGGCGTGAGCCTGGTTCAGAACTACCGCAGCACCTTCAACAGCGAAATCCAGAAGGCCGGCATCGACGGGCTGATTGCGACGCTTGCGACCAAGAACAAGACGCTCGCCCAGCAGTCCGCCCGCAAATGATCGAACGCGACGGCAACCTGCTGCGCGTGCGCGGGGCGCTCACCATCGCCAGCGTCACGGCGGTGTGCGAGGCCGGCAAGCAGCAGTTCGGCGGCGGCGATCTCGTGGTCGATCTTGCCGCGGTCACCGAGGTGGATTCCACCGCGTTGAGCCTGCTGTTCGAATGGCGCCGCGCCGCGCGCGAGAAAAATCTGCAGATTGCATTTCGTAACCTGCCGGAAAGCCTGAAAAGCCTGGCGGAGCTCTATGGCCTGACCGAGCTGGTCGCCAGCAACGGGTGAAGCGGTGAATGGTTCCGGCGATTCAGAACTGGTAGGGTGGGTTAGCGAAGCGTAACCCACCGGCCGTGGCGGTGGAACGGTGAGTTACGGCCTGACGGGCTAACCCACCCTACGCTTTTCACTCCTCACTTCCCACTTTTCACTTCGTAGATGGTTCCCGCGATTCAGGTCGAACAGGTCGTTAAACGCTACGGCGAATTGCAGGCGCTTGCCGGGGTCAGCCTGGAAATTGCCCAGGGCGAGTTCTTCGGGTTGCTCGGCCCCAATGGCGCCGGCAAGACCACGCTGATCAGTATCCTCGCGGGCCTCGCGATCGCCTCGAGCGGCAGCGCCCGCATCATGGGTCACGACGTGATCGCCGCTTATCGCCAGGCGCGGCGTGCGCTCGGCGTGGTGCCGCAGGAACTCGTGTTCGATCCGTTTTTCACGGTGCGCGAGGCCCTCACCATCCAATCCGGTTACTTCGGCATGCGCGACAACCGGGCCTGGATCGACGAATTGCTGCACCATCTCGATCTCACCGGGAAAGCCGACACCAATATGCGCCAGCTCTCGGGCGGGATGAAACGCCGCGTGCTGATCGGGCAGGCGCTCGCACACAAGCCGCCGGTGATCGTGCTCGATGAGCCTACCGCCGGGGTCGACGTCGAGCTGCGGCAGTCGTTGTGGCAGTTCATCCGGCGGCTTAACCGGGATGGGCATACCATCGTGCTCACCACGCATTACCTCGAGGAAGCGGAGGCGTTGTGCGGCCGCATCGCGATGCTCAAGCAGGGCGAGATCGTCGCCAACGACTCGACGCAAAACCTGCTGCAGCGCTTTTCCGGCTGCTACGTCAACCTGAAGCTCGCGCCGCATCGCCTGCCTGAAGCGCTCCAACCGCTGCTGGCGCAGCAGGACGAGTCCGGATTCCGCCTCGCGCTGCGGAGCTACGACGAGATGGAGCACGTGATGGCGGCGCTGCGCAGCGCCGGCGCGAAGGTGCAGGAAATGGAAGTGATGCAGCCCGACCTCGAGGAAGTGTTCGTGAAGATCATGAGTAGAGAACGAGTGAATGAGTCACGTTTCACCCGCGGAGCATAGCGACGCAATGATCGGCTTCTACACGCTGTTCCACAAAGAATGGCTGCGCTTCTGGAAAGTCAAGGTGCAGACGGTGCTCGCGCCGGTGTTGACGGCGCTGCTGTTTCTGCTGGTGTTCGGCCACACCCTGCGCAGCACGCTCGAGCCGTACCCCGGTATCGCTTACACCGCGTTCCTGGTGCCGGGCCTGGCGATGATGTCGGTGTTGCAGAACGCGTTCGCCAACGCGAGCTCGAGCCTGACGCAGTCGAAAATGACCGGCAACATCGTTTTCGTGCTGCTGCCGCCGCTGTCGCATCGTGAATTTTTCTTCGCCTACCTGCTCGCGGCGATGGCGCGCGGCCTGGTGTGCGGCGCGGGCGTGCTGCTGGTCACGGTGTGGTTCGTCGGGTTGCGCTGCGAGTACCCGCTGTGGGTGCTGGCGTTCGCGCTGCTCGGCAGCGGCATCATGGGCGTGCTCGGCATCATCGCCGGCATGCACTCGGAGAAAGTCGACGAGCTGGCGGCGTTCCAGAATTTCATCATTCTGCCGCTCACGTTTCTGTCGGGCGTGTTCTATTCGATTCACTCGCTGCCGCCGTTCGCCCAGGTGTTGACGCACCTGAACCCGTTTTTCTACATGATCGACGGCTTCCGCTACGGTTTCTTCGGCGTCGGCGACGTGTCGCCCTGGCTGAGCGCCACGATTGTCGCCGCGTGTCTCGCGGCCTTATCATGGCTGACCCTGTGGCTGATCAGGACCGGCTACAAGCTGCGCCACTAACGCGATGACGTTTGACGTTGATCGTTGTACGTTGATCGTGATTAACGCCTTACAACGCGCCACGAACCACGAACCACGTACAACGAACCACGTACAACGAACCACGTACAACGAACCACGTACAACGAACCACGAACCACGAGGTTTTAAAATGACACCTGAGCAAATCAAGCAGTTCATCGAGGCGGGCCTGCCCTGCGAGCACGTCGAGGTTTCCGGCGACGGCCATCATTTCGAAGCGGTCATCGTGAGCGCGGAATTCCGCGGCAAGAACAAGGTGCAGCAGCACCAGCTCGTCTATCGCGCGCTCGGCAGCCGCATGCGCGAAGAGATCCACGCGCTGTCGATGCAAACCTGCACGCCCGAGGATTGGGCCGGCAGGTAGCCACGGCGCGCCGCGCACATGGACAAGTTGATCATCGAAGGCGGCGTGCCGCTCGCCGGCGAAGTCGGCATATCCGGCGCCAAGAACGCGGCCCTGCCGATCCTGTGCGCGGCCATCCTGAGTGCCGAGCCGCTCAGAGTCAGCAATGTGCCGCACCTGCAGGATGTGACGACCATGCTGGAGTTGCTCGCGCAGATGGGAATCGCGATTTCGGTCGACGACAAACTCGGTATCGAACTCAACGCAGCGGCGCTCAACAATCCCGTCGCGCCCTACGATCTGGTGAAGACCATGCGCGCATCCGTGCTGGTGCTGGGGCCGCTGGTGGCACGCTGCGGGGAGGCCCGCGTGTCGCTGCCCGGCGGTTGCGCGATCGGGCTGCGGCCGGTCGATCAGCACATCAAGGCGCTCGCGGCGATGGGAGCGACGATCGCGATCGAGCACGGCTACATGCATGCCCACGCGCCCAGGCTCAAGGGCGCGCGCATCATCATGGACCTGGTCACCGTCACCGGCACCGAGAACATCATGATGGCGGCGACGCTGGCCGCCGGCGAGACCCTCATCGAAAATGCCGCGCGCGAGCCCGAAGTCGTCGATCTCGCCAACTGCTTGAGCGCGATGGGCGCCAAAGTCAGCGGCGCCGGGACCGACGTGATCAGGGTGACCGGGGTGCCGCGGCTGCAGAGCGCGAGCCACCACGTAATGCCGGACCGCATTGAAACCGGGACTTTTCTCGCTGCGGCCGCAGCCACCGGCGGCGAGATCCGGCTCAGGCAGACGCGTGGTGACATGCTCGACGCGGTGCTCGAAAAACTGCGCGAAGCCGGCGCGCAGATCGACGCGGGAGCCGACTCGATCAGCCTGTGCATGGATCGGCCGTTGCGCGCTGTGAGCCTGCGTACCGCGCCGTACCCGGCGTTTCCGACCGACATGCAGGCGCAGTTCATGGCGCTGAACAGCGTCGCGCGCGGCACCGCGCTCGTTACCGAGACCATTTTCGAAAATCGTTTCATGCACGTGCAGGAGTTGCGGCGGCTCGGCGCGCAGATCGAGGTCGAAGGCAATACCGCGGTGGTCACCGGCGTCGATCACCTCGACGGCGCAACGGTGATGGCGACCGACCTGCGCGCGTCCGCGAGCCTGGTGCTGGCGGGGTTGATTGCGCGCGGCGAAACCACGATCGAACG
>JACPTJ010000011.1 GCA_016192835.1 Betaproteobacteria bacterium | reverse complement strand
CTTCCGCGCCTCCCGCTACGGCCTGCTCTGCCGCCCGTCGCGTCAGCTCATGACATTCATCGGGGCGGCCAGCCATGGCTGCTTCGAGACTCTCGAAGGGAACGTCGAAATTCACCAGCGGGCCCGCGTGCTTTTCAAGACCGTAGCGTTCAATTGCGCCAGCGACGTATTTCGGGCCCAGTGTTGCCCCGTGCGTCAGTACGCCGAAGCGCCTCCCGAGCATGCAGGCGGCGTGCATGGACGTTTCCGCCAGAGATACGACGGGAATGTCGACCGCCTCGCGCAGCTCTTCGAGGATCGGATCGAAAAAGCACCCGACCGCGACCGCGTCATATCCTTCCCGTTCGGCGCTTACTACGCTTTCAAAAAGCTGGAAGTTATTCAGGAAATCAAAGCATTTGTAATCCAGGTTGGACGGCTCGTACTTGACGCCTCGCATGGATACCGACGTGCCCGGCGACATGACTTTGCCGGCGTGCTCCTCGAGGGCACGTTGGTATGCTGGGAACTTGTGCACTGCTTTGCTGCTTTGCCACGCAATGCGAATAGGTTCGGGCTTCATTGGGCTCCTCTTTGCGTTGGGACTACTCACCCTTGATACCGGCGGTCTTTATCACTTCCCCCCACTTCCCGTGGTCGTTCCTGAGGTAGACGGCAAAATCGTTCGGGGCGCCGCCATCGGGCTCCGCCCCGTCCACGGCAAAGCGCTGCTTGATGTCGGCGCCGCGCAGGATCCTGTCGAGTTCCGCGTTGAGCCGGGTGACGATCGCCGCCGGCAATCCAGCCGGGCCGGAGATTCCCCACCATTGATTCGATTCGAAACCGGGCAAGGCGGCCGCCTCCGCCATGGTGGGCAAGTGAGGCGCGATATCGAGACGCGTCAGGCTGGTAACCGCCAAAGCTTTCAACTTGCCCGCCCGTTCCTGCGCCGCGATGCTCGGATAGGCGGCGAACAGCATCGTAACCTGACCCGCCAGCGTGTCGATCACCGCCGGGGCGGCGCCCTTGTATGGCACGTGCAGCATCCTGATGTTCGCGCGCTGCATGAACCACTCTCCCGTTAGGTGCAAAATCGTGCCGGTTCCGCTGGACGCAAAACTGAGCACGCCAGGCCGCGCCTTGGCTAACCCGATCAGATCCTTGACCGACTTGACCGGCAGCGAAGGATGTGCCGCCAGCACGTTGGGCGCGTGGCCGATCAAGATCACCGGCGTGAAGCTGGTCAGCGGATGGTACCGCAACTTGGTATTGATATGCGGGTTTATCGACATGAAGCTGGCGGATGACTGCAGCAGGGTATACCCATCCGGAACGGCGCGGGAGACATATTCCGCACCGATCGCGCCGCCGGCTCCCGCACGGTTGTCCACGATGAACTGCGCGCCGAGCGCGTCGGTAAGTTTTTGAGCCACCTGGCGCGCCATGATATCGGCGGCGCCGCCCGGCGGAAACGGCACCACCAGGCGCACAGGTTTTTCGGGATAGCCCCGTCCCAAGCCGGTTGCGGGGTGTTGCGCGAGCGCGGACGCGCCCGCCATCGCAAAAACGCTCGACGCCAGCGCTCGAGTCGCGGTCGTGCAGATATTCACAAGTTTCTCCTCGTCTCGACAACGATTGGGCCAACGGCGCCGTCTCGCCGAGCCGCGCGAGTAGCTTCCCGCTCGAAGACATCCGGAAAATCAAGGTGAAGCACAATATACCATGCAATATTTATGATATGCAAAGACGTAATTAAGGTATTATTTTGTTGTGCTTACATCAAGGTCATCGCTTGATCGTAAAGTAAGCATACCGCACTGAGCCAGAGGAGGACCTCCCCATGACACTGATCCATCGAACTGCGCTAGCGATCACCATTCTGGCGGCCGCTGGAATTACGCCATTTGTCCTTGCGCAGCAGTACCCCACCAAGCCGATTCGAATGCTCATCCCTTCACCGCCCGGTGGCGGAACCGATGTTCTAGGTCGCCTCTTGCAGGACGGCTTAAACAAGATGTGGGGCCAGCCGATAATTGTCGACAATCGTGGTGGGGCGAGCGGAAGGATTGCCGCAGAAATAGCCGCCAAGGCAGTTCCCGACGGGTATACGCTATTTTTTACGTACGGCGGCGTTCTAGTGACAGGTTTACCCCTGTTTCGAAATCTTCCATATCACCCGATCAAGGATTTTGCGCCTGTCGCCATGATGGCCCATGTACCAGGGGTTCTCCTGGCACATCCCTCATTCCCGGCAAAGTCAGTTGCGGAACTCATCGCGCTCGCGAAGTCAAAACCCGGCCAACTCACTCACGGGACGTCCAGCATTGGTTCCAGCAGCCATCTCAATATGGAGCTGTTCAAGCAGATGGCCGGTATCGACATGTTAAGGGTTTCTTACAATGGCGACGCCCCGGCTCTGATTGCGCTGCTGGGGGGACATGTGCTATTCGCGTTCAATAACGTGGTAGCCGCCGCGCCGCACATAAAGTCTGGAAGGTTGAAAGTGTTGGCGGTCGCGACAGCCCAGCGCGTGCCTGGCCTGCCGGAGGCGCCGACGATCGCGGAGAGCGGGTTGCCCGGATACGACGTGCTTCTTTTCTACACGCTGGTGGCACCCGCGAAGACACCGCGCACGGTGGTGAACAAGTTGAATCAGGCAGTCAGTCAGATCAAGCAGAACCCCGACGTAAAACTGCAACTCTCCCGATTGGGAGCGATCCCGATGGAGATGACTCCCGAAGAATCGGCCGCTTTCATCAAGAGCGAACTCGAAAAATGGACAAAGGTAATAAATACCGGGCGAATCGAATCGAATTGAAACTGTCGGTAACAGTCGTTCGGGAGTAATGACCGGCGACGAATCCAGCCCGGGGAAAGAGCGGATTATACTTCGGGTCCCGGAGACATTTCGCAGGGAGACCCTTCATGACCGCCGCTCGTGTGGGGCTCCGACTGGCCGTTCGTGCGCATGGACGAGCGCATGGATTACGGCCCGCCCCTGACTTGCCTGCCGCGCTGGCTGCCGGACCCGGAGGACAGGCGCAAAGTGCTGTGGGATACGCCGGCACAGTTGTTTGGATTCAAATAACGACGCGCTTGTTCGGGGTTGGCGATTCATGGAAATGAAGCAGGCGCTGGAGGTACTGCGTTTATATCCGGCGCACGATTATTCGCTGCACGGTGCGTTCTTAAGCCGCATGCAGCGCGGTCCCGCGCGTCCCTTCATGATGTACGAGGGGCGCACCTGGAGCTGGCACGCGTTTCACGACGCGGTGCTGCGCACTGCACGCGTACTCGCGGCGCGCGGCATCACACCGGGCGATCGCGTTGCGGTGATGGCTCGCAATAACCCCGGCCATCCGCTGCTGTTGTTCGCGCTGGCGCGCCTTGGCGCGATCATGGTGCCGGTCAATCCGGAGTTCGGTGTCACCGAGGCGCGCTACGTACTGCATCACGCTGGCGTTAAGGCCGTGGTGTGCAGTTCGGAAACGCTCGCGGTGGCACGCGCAGCCGGCGGCGGCATCGAGCCTGCGCCGTGGCTCATGTTGCTCGACGGCGCGGCTGAAGACGTGCCGGCGCTCGAAGACCTGATTGCCGTCGCGCCGGATGCGGTGGCGAGGCGTTCGTGCAGCGCATCCATGTCCAGCCCGACGAGCGCATCATGATCGTGCTGCCGCTTTTTCACATCAACGCGCTTTTTTATTCGGTCGCGGGCACGCTTGCCGCCGGTGCCTGCGCAATCATCGTGCCGCGCTTTGCGGCATCCACGTTCTGGCAGACCGCGCTCGATACCGGCGCGACCGAGGTCAACATCATCGAGGCGATCGGCGCGATCCTGATGAACCGACCGCGCAGTGAGTTCCGCCCCGGACATCGTATCACCAAGATCTACGGCGTGCGCGAGGCCGCGGTCGAGACGTTCCGCAACGAATTTCACGTTCCGCACCTGATCGGCGGCTACGGCATGACCGAAATCCCCGGGGTCACGTGCAATCCGCTCGAGGGCCCGCAGAAACCGGGCAGCATGGGGCCGGTCGGCCGTCACCCTGATCCCGACCGCCCCTGGGCCGAATGCCGTGTAGTCGATGACGAAGGACGCGATGTGCCCGTTAACGAGGTCGGCGAGCTGATCGTAAGAACACCAATCATCATGCAGGGCTACTTTCGAGATCCGGACCAGACCAAAGCCGCGTTTCGCGACGGCTGGTTTTTGACCGGAGATCTGGTGCGGCGCGATGCGGACGGTTACTTTTTTTTCGTGGCGCGCAAGAAAGACATCATCCGCCGCCGCGGCGAGAACATCGCCGGCGCCGAACTCGACCGCGTGATCGATGCGCACCCCGCGGTGCACGAGGCGGCGGCGATCCCGGTGCCGGGGAGATCGCGCAATGGTGCCGTGAGCGGCTCGCGCCGCAGAAAGTGCCGCGCTACGTGGTATTTGTGGACGAGCTGCCGCATACGCCTACCCACAAGGTGGCGAAAATGGCGCTGCGCGGCGATGCGGCGCTCAGGCAGCGCGCGGTGGATCTCGAGAAGGAGGATTTGTAGTCAGCGGCAAGCGGTAATCATCGTAGTGAAGGGTGGACGCATGCTCGACTGCGAATTACGCCTGGCGTAGTTTTGGCCGTCAGGCATTGGGTCAACCAGATTTTGTCTATATAACCACTTGCTTTAATGATATTACTTGTTAATTCGACTGTAGTTAACGAACTTAGCAATACACTGGTAATAATAGGGTTATAGTATTTTAAAAAACTTGCCAGTAATTGCATTTCGGCCTACGATAGCGATTAATAAAATAAGCGTTTCACGGTATTTACCCGGGTATGAATACGCAAACAAACTATCGTAGCCTGAGTTCGAGTGAAAGCCGTCTGGTTCTCGGGCTGACCGAGGAAGGCCGCCGCGAACTCACGCGCCGTGATGCGATCGAGCGCTTCGCGCTTTCCGCCAAAACTGCCGACGACATACTTAAAAACCTGGTACGTAAGGGATGGCTCGCGCGCGCAGGTCATGGCAAATATCTGCTTATCCCGCCCGAGTGGGGGGCAACGCCGACGGGAGAGTCGAATGTCCTGGCGCTCGCGAGTCAACTGACTACGGATGGCTACATCGCTTTCTCCACCGCCGCCGCGCATTGGGGGCTGACGACCCAGTTGCGCAGTGTTATATGGGTGGTCACCCGCACCCATGCACGCAACCGGCGTATCAACGACAGCGAGGTTCGCTTTGCGCGCCTGCCCGTCAAGGCGATGTTCGCGATCGAGCGCGTCGATGTCTACGGTTACCCGGTACCGATGAGCGACCGCGAGAAAACCGTGCTTGATTGCCTCGCCTACCCGGATCGCGCCGGCGGCATTGCAGAGGCGTCAGCGATACTGGCCAAGGCCGCACGGCGCTGGCAATGGGACAAAGCGATCGACTATCTGGAACGGCTGGGCAATACCGCGCTGATCCAGAAAGTCGGTTACCTTTGCACCGCTGCGCAGCTCGCGATGCCGGGCACGTTGCGGTCACGCTTGCGCGAGCGTCTAAAACCCTCCAGCCGCACCTATCTCGTACCGCATGTGCGCGGCGGCGGCGAACCCCACTTCAAATCCCGCTACGATCGCGAGTGGGGCGTGGTAGTCAACATTGACCCGGGCCTGCTCTTCAAGCTTTGACCATGCTCACCCAGCCCCAAGTACAGCGCTTCGCCCATGAGTCTGGCATCAGGAACCTGCAAGTGGTCGAGAAGGAAATCGTACTCACGTACCTGCTGCAACTGCTCGCCGAAAAAGGGTTTCTGAAAGAAGTCGCGTTCAAGGGCGGTACCTGCATACGCAAAACCTGGTTCGGGGCGAAAGGCCGTTTTTCCACCGATCTCGACTTCACTTGCGTTGCGGCCGGGAAAAGCGCTGACGACTTCGTCATTCAATTGGCCGAATTGATGAGCGAGCCGTTCCATGATATTCAGTTCGATCTCGATCTCGGAGATGACGGCTGGTACGAGACCGGTGACAGCGTCTCATGGGGTTGCGAACCTCACTACAAGCACACTTGGGGCGAGGGCACCATCAGATTACAAGTGAGCAATCGAGAAGTTTCTACGCTCACGCCCGATGAACGCGCCCAACTCGAAGTATCGTACTTCAAACTATTGCCGTTCAAGCCGAGCGCGATACCCTGTCTCCGCATCGAGGAAATACTCGCCGAAAAAATACGCGCAACCTATCAGCGCGAAAAGCCGCGCGACATCTGGGACCTGGATCAGTTCGCCGATCGGCCCATGCCCGATGCACTGATCCGAAAACTCGTCGTGACCAAGCTCTGGCAAGTGAGCGATGCCTTTGTGCCCGACAAATGGTTCGCAAAATTGAAACAGGCCGCAAAATGGGATTGGGATGACCTGCGCCACCTCGTGCGGGGCGGCGCACCCGATCCTAAATTGATGCTTGAGCGTTGCACTAAACGGTTTGCCTTTTTGAGCCAACTTGACGCCGATGAAGCAGCGCTCGCAGCAGATCCGCATCAACGTCAATCGGATGTTCATAAGCGATCTATGGAAGCGTGCAATCGCCTTGCCCAGGAGCAGAGACTGACGTGACCAAACGCTTGATCAAGACCTGGTTGCCGATTTTCACCGGATCAGCTTATGCTGCCTGTCGCGGCCGCGCCTGCCGTAAGCTGCCCGCGAAGTTATGAGAAAATGCCGGCAGGAGAAAAATCATCGAACGCAAACAATTGGGAATCGCGGTCGTAGGTTCGGGCCGCATCGGCACGCTGCGCGCGCGGCTGGCTTCCGAGCATCCGGCGGTGAATTTTCTCGCGGTCTCCGACCTTGCGGAGGGGAACGCGAGGAAACTCGCGCAGCAGGTCGGCGCGCAGGTTTGCTCGACCAACAACCGGGAAATCATCGCGCGGCCCGAAGTGACCGCGGTGATCGTTTCGACCAGCGAAGGCGAGCACCTCGAGCCGGTGCTCGCCGCGATAGAACTCGGCAAGCCGGTGCTGGTGGAAAAGCCGATTGCGCTGAGCGTGCCCGATGCCGACCGCATCATCGCCGCTGCGCAGAAGGCCGGCGTCGAAGTGCGAGTCGGTTACAGCCGGCGCTACAAGGACCGTTATCTGGTCGCGAAAGAACAGATCGTGCAGGGGCGCGTCGGCAAGGTCATCGGCGGGGCGGCGCGCGTTTACAACTCGCGCTCGCAGGCGCTTGCAATGCTCAAGCGCAACCCCGGCGCGACCCCGGTGGTTGATGCGCTGACTTATTACGTCGATCTGATGAACTGGCTGCTCGACGCCGGCGCACCGGTCGAAGTCTACGCGCGCGGCCAGAAGGGCGTGCTCAAAGCGGCCGGCCACGACGTGGACGATGTGAATTGGGCCATCCTGAATTACGCGGACGGCGCGGTGGTCAACCTCGGCGTCTGCTACGCGCTGCCCGAAAAATACCCGTCGCTCGGCCACGCGGCGCGAGTCGAGATACTCGGCACCGAAGGCGTGATCATCCTCGACGACGATCACACCGACCAGTTGATGTATACCGAGCAAGGCATCCCTCACGTCTATCTGCCGGATCACACCGTGAACATGGTGTTTCTGGGCAGCGGCACGCCGGGTGACTGGGCGCTCGGGGATTTCTGGGGGCCGATCGCGAACGAGACGCGGGCGTGGCTCGACCACCTTGCGACGGGCAGGCAATGCGTGCTGGCGACGCCGCAGGAAGCGCGTGCCAACCTGGAAACCACGCTCGCGATCGAACTCGCCGCCGGGAGCGGCAAGCAGGTCAAACTGCCGTTGTCGAGGTAGATTAACTCCCGGTGCGTTGCGGCGCCTTTATGGTCTCAGCTGGCCGCGAAGTTCCCCGCCTTTGTTGGCGGCGCTGTGAACGTTTACGTAGAGGCTGCCAGCCCGGTAGCTCTCATGCTGCGCGTCGGTCAACTTCGCTCCAGCCGGCACGGACCAGACGTTTTCGGAAGTCTTGACCAAAGGAATGATGACCGGGCCGTTCTTGCCCGGCGCTCCGTCATGAATATGGGCGGCGGTCGCCACAACTCCGGTCGTGGTTATGCTGCCGCTGACGGACTTGTCCGGACCAACCGTAATGGTGCCATTTCCCGACGCAGAAGTTGTGACGGGAGGAACTTCCTGCTTGCCGTTGAGCATGACTTCATTACCATTGCTCAACGTCAAATCCGAGCATCCCGGGAGCAATATCGCAACCGTACTCAAGACGGCCCAAAGCGCTTGCCTGGTGACCTGCTTTAGTGCGCTCATGCGATATTCTACATGCGCAACGGGTCCCAAAGGCTGTGCGAAAGCCGGCTGTTAATTTTTCTTGTCGTAGAGCGTGCCCTGGGTCTTCGCCTGGATTGCGGTGCAATCCATACCTTCAACAAATACGTTGGGATAAACCATGCCTCCGGTGCAAAGCATCACGATCACCCGGAAAATGCGGCCCGGAAGCCCGCCCGGGCCACGCGGTACGATGTTCGGATTCAAAGGTTGTTCCATTGTGATCTCCTGTTGATCGCCACGATATTTGCCTCGTGGCTGAGCAGGAACGAATCTTGCGCCCGCAAACTTACGCCAAACTTACGCCGTTTTTTGTGCGGACTTCCCGTCCTGTCGGCGTTGTGCCATCATTTCGCCAACTGAAAGGGGACACCATGCGAACGGACGCCGACGAGATCTTCCCTCACATCGAGCGCTGGAAAGCGGACGGGCAGGGCGTGGCGCTCGCCACGGTCGTGCAGACCTGGGGATCTTCGCCCCGGCCTGAAGGCAGCCACCTCGCGGTGAACGGGCGCGGTGAATTCGTCGGTTCGGTTTCGGGCGGCTGCATCGAGGGCGCGGTGGTGACCGAAGCGCTCGCCACGATCGCTGATGGCAAGCCGCGCACGCTCGAATTCGGGGTTTCCGACGAGCAGGCCTGGGAGGTGGG
>JACPTJ010000338.1 GCA_016192835.1 Betaproteobacteria bacterium | reverse complement strand
TGCTCAACACCATCGTCATCGCCGCCGTCAGCGTCGTCTTCCCATGATCCACGTGCCCAATCGTCCCCACGTTTACGTGCGGCTTGGTGCGCTCAAATTTGGCTTTTGCCATGGTCTTTCCTTTGCTCTAAGCTTTATTTCTTGTTGATGATTGCTTCAGCGACGTTTTTCGGCGCCTCGGCGTAATGCTTGAATTCCATCGTATAGGTGGCACGGCCCTGCGACAGCGAGCGCAGCGTCGTCGAGTAGCCGAACATCTCGGCCAGCGGCACTTCGGCCTTGATCACCTTGACGCCGGCAACGTCATCCATGCCTTGCACCATGCCGCGGCGCGACGACAGGTCGCCCATCACATTGCCCATGAAGTCTTCCGGAGTCTCGACTTCGACCGCCATCATCGGCTCCAGCAGCGTCGGGCTGGCGCGTCGCATGCCTTCCTTGAACGCAAATGACGCCGCCATTTTAAACGCGTTTTCGTTCGAGTCGACTTCGTGGTACGAACCGTCGAACAGCGTGACCTTGACGTCGACCACCGGGAAGCCGGCCAGCACACCCGCGGGCAGCGTGTCTTCCAGGCCCTTCTCGACCGCCGGAATGTATTCGCGCGGCACCGAGCCACCCTTGATCGCATCAACGAATTCAAAGCCCTTGCCGGGCGCCTGCGGCTCGACCTTGAGCACCACGTGGCCATACTGGCCGCGGCCGCCTGACTGCTTGATGAACTTGCCTTCGACCTTGTCGCAGGCTTTCTTGATCGTCTCGCGGTAAGCGACCTGCGGCGCGCCGACGTTGGCCTCGACGCCGAACTCGCGCTTCATGCGGTCTACAATGATCTCGAGGTGCAGCTCGCCCATGCCCGAGATGATGGTCTGGCCCGATTCCTCGTCGGTGCGCACGCGAAACGACGGATCTTCCTGCGAGAGGCGGTTCAAGGCGAGGCCCATCTTCTCCTGGTCGGCCTTGGTCTTGGGCTCGACCGCCTGCGAAATCACGGGCTCGGGAAATATCATCTTCTCGAGAATGATGATGTGCTGCGGACTGCACAGCGTCTCACCGGTAGTCGCTTCCTTGAGACCGACCGCAGCCGCGATGTCACCCGCGTACACTTCCTTGATTTCCTCGCGCGTGTTGGCATGCATCTGCAGCAAGCGACCGATACGCTCCTTGCGCTGCTTAACCGGATTGTAGATCGTGTCGCCCGACTTCACGACGCCGGAATAGACGCGGAAGAAGATCAGCTGGCCGACGTAGGGATCGGTCGCGATCTTGAACGCGAGCCCGGAGAAAGGCTCGTCGTCGCTTGCTTTGCGTTCATCCGGCTGGCCGTTTTCGCCGTGACCCGTGACCGGCGGGATATCGGTCGGCGCCGGCAGATAGTCGATGACGGCGTCAAGCATGGCCTGCACGCCCTTGTTCTTGAACGCCGAGCCGCACAGCATCGGCACGATCTCGTTGTGGATCGTGCGCAGGCGCAGGCCCAGCTTGATGTCTTCCACCCCGAGTTCGCCGCTGTCGAGATACCGGTTCATCAACTCTTCGCTTGCCTCGGCCGCGCTCTCGACCATTTTCTCGCGCCACTGCCTGCACTCGTCGAGCATCGCCTCGGGAATTTCCCGGAGATCGAACTTCATGCCCTGGGTCGAATCGTCCCAGTAGATCGCCTTCATGCGCACCAGATCGACCACGCCCTCGAATTTTTCCTCGGCGCCGACCGGCAGCTGGATCGGCACCGGATTCGCCTTGAGGCGCGTTTTCATCTGCTCGTAGACCTTCAGGAAATTCGCCCCCTGGCGGTCCATCTTGTTGACGAACGCAAGCCGCGGCACGCCGTACTTGACTGCCTGGCGCCACACCGTCTCGGACTGCGGCTGCACGCCGCCAACCGCGCAGTAAACCATGCACGCGCCGTCGAGCACGCGCAGGCTGCGCTCAACCTCGATCGTGAAATCGACGTGCCCCGGCGTGTCGATGATGTTGATGCGATGCTCTGGAAAGTTGTTGTCCATCCCTTTCCAGAAGCACGTGGTGGCAGCCGACGTAATGGTAATGCCGCGTTCTTGCTCCTGCTCCATCCAGTCCATCACCGCGGTGCCGTCATGCACCTCCCCCATCTTGTGGGAGACGCCGGTGTAGAACAGGACGCGTTCGGTGGTCGTGGTCTTGCCGGCATCAATGTGGGCACTGATGCCGATATTACGATACCGTTCGATGGGGGTTTTGCGTGGCACTTTTCAAACCTTAAATTTTGCTGCAAAGGCGCGAACTCGTTGCGTCTCTGCGGTTAATCCTTAGAATCGATAATGAGAGAAAGCCTTGTTGGCTTCCGCCATGCGGTGGACTTCCTCACGCTTCTTCATCGCGCCGCCACGGCCTTCCGCCGCCTCGGCGATTTCCCCGGCAAGCCTCGCGCCCATCGATTTTTCGCCGCGGCCGCGCGCTGCATCGCGCAGCCACCGCATCGCGAGCGCGACGCGCCGCACCGGGCGCACTTCGACCGGCACCTGATAGTTGGCGCCGCCGACCCGGCGGCTTTTCACTTCGACCGTCGGCTTCACATTGTTCACGGCCTGATTGAACACTTCGAGCGGGTCCTTGCTGGTCTTCTTCTTGATCTGCTCGAGCGCGCCGTAGATGATGCGTTCAGCGACCGACTTCTTGCCCGCCTGCATCAGCACGTTGACGAACTTGGCGACGTCAACACTCGCGTATTTCGGGTCCGGCAGGATCGTGCGTTTGGGAATTTCTCTGCGACGTGGCATGGCTGAGCTTTCAAAAAATCAAGTGGCTTTCGCACGCTTGGTGCCGTACTTGGAGCGGCTCTGCTTGCGGTCCTTGACGCCCGCGGTATCAAGACTGCCGCGCACGATGTGGTAGCGCACGCCCGGCAGGTCCTTGACACGGCCCCCGCGAATCAGCACCACCGAGTGCTCCTGCAGGTTATGGCCTTCGCCGCCGATGTAGCTCGTCACTTCGAAGCCGTTGGTGAGCCGCACGCGCGCGACCTTGCGCAGCGCCGAGTTCGGCTTCTTCGGCGTCGTGGTGTAGACGCGGGTGCAAACCCCGCGTTTTTGCGGCGAATTGCGCAGCGCCGGCACCTTGCTCTTGACGCGGCGGGTGACGCGCGGTTTGCGCACTAGCTGGTTGATCGTTGGCATGGCTCGCCTTGCTCAAAATCCGTTAAAAAACCCGCGGGTTGCGCAGATTTCCAGTGCCCTAAAAAGGAGGGGACGGCGTGAAAGCCGTCCCGTCCGCGTGGGGTTACTCATCAGCCGACCAGCCCGTTCGGGCCGGGTTCAGGCTAAAAAGACTGTAAATTTTATGGGCTTACAGCATCTTTGTCAAGCCGCCTGCTCGCTGTTTTCGGTGGGTGGCGCCTCTGCGGCAGGCGTTTCCACGGTCGGCAACAACTCGCTGGCCGTCAACTGGCGCTTGCGCGCGTTGTGATACGCCATGCCCGTGCCGGCCGGAATCAGTCGTCCCACGATCACGTTTTCCTTCAAGCCACGCAGGTCGTCGCGCTTGCCCATGATCGCCGCCTCGGTCAGCACGCGCGTCGTTTCCTGGAACGATGCAGCCGAAATGAAGGAGTCGGTCGACAATGATGCCTTGGTGATGCCGAGCAGCATGTAATCGTAGGTCGCCGGCATCTTGCCTTCAGCCACCACGCGATCGTTCTCGCCGAGCACTTCCGCGCGCTCGAGCTGCTCACCCGTGATGAAGCGGGTGTCACCCGCATCCACGATCTGCACCCGGCGCAGCATCTGGCGCACGATCACCTCGATGTGCTTGTCGTTGATCTTCACGCCCTGCAGCCGGTAGACGTCCTGCACCTCGTTGCTGATGTAACGCGCGAGCGCCTCGACGCCGAGCAGCCGCAAAATATCGTGCGGATCGGCCGGCCCGTCGACGATCACCTCGCCACGGTTGACCACCTGGCCGTCGTGTGCCATCACGTGCTTGTCCTTGGGGATCAGGTACTCGTGCGCGACCCCCTCGAAATCGGTAATCACCAGGCGCTGTTTGCCCTTGGTGTCCTTGCCAAACGATACCGTGCCGGTGACTTCCGCCAGCACGCCGGCGTCCTTCGGCGAACGCGCTTCAAACAGTTCCGCCACCCGCGGCAGACCGCCGGTGATATCGCGCGTCTTGGAGGTCTCCTGCGGAATCCGGGCCAGCCCCTCACCGACCGAGACTTCCTGGCCGTCTTTCACCGTGATGATGCAGCCGATCTGGAAGGTGATGTTGACCGGCAGATCGGACCCCGCGATCTTGACCTCCTGCCCGCGCTCGTCG
>JACPTJ010000576.1 GCA_016192835.1 Betaproteobacteria bacterium | reverse complement strand
TCCTGGTCGGGATCCCGCAGCGGCTGTTCGGTTTCTGAGGCGCCTGCGCGGCGGCAGCGCGCCTTACTCGCCCACGTCCAGGGCTTTCCGCAATTCCCCGGTCACGCGCGAGGCCTCGGCCATCATGAACGCGATGTCGCTGTTGGTGGTGAGGAAGCGCGCGCCTCTGCGGATAAATTCCATCTGACGCGCGAGGTTGCGGTCGCCGCCGACACCCGGGATCTTGCCGTGCGCCTTGGTCACCGCGATCACGCGCGCGACCGCGGCGAGGTGCTCGGGACTGCCGAAGGTGCCGGGCCTGCCCATCGCGGTCAGCAGATCGTTCGAGCCGACGTGGATCACGTCGACGCCGTCGACCGCGGCAATCTCCTCGATGTTCTTCAGGCCCTCGGCCGTCTCGATCATGCACACGACGAGCGTGTTGTCGTTCAGCGCCGGCACCGCGTCGGCGGTGGACATCGCGCGGAAATCGAACACCGTGTAACTTCCCGAGACCGAGCGCCGGCCGACGGGTGCGAACCTGGCACGGTTGACTGCGCGCTGCGCTTCAGCCGCGGTGCTGATATCGGGGAAGATGATGCCGGTGACGCCGTTGTCCAGCAGCACCTGCGTGTCGGGATCGTCACAACTGCGAACGCGCACGAGCGGCGCAATGCCGCAGCCGAGCGCGGCCTGCGCGATGTGTCCGATCGTCTCGACGGTGTAGAGCGCATGCTGGCCGTCGACGAAAATGAAGTCGTGGCCGGTGGTCTTCGCGATGCGGGCGATGTCGCCCGAGCGTGCAAGCCGCACCAGCATGCCGAGCGCAACTTTGCCGGATTTCAACAGTTCCTTGACTGGATTCGGGACTGACACTGCGTTTGCCATGGCGGTTCTCCTGCGGTGGGGAAATCGTCGATTGCGAAACCGTATTTTGCACTGTTTTCCTGCCCGCTGCCGCGTCACCTGGCGAGCGCTGCTGCGGTACACTGCACCGGCGTTCATCGAACTTTGCCAGGCAGCGACGCTTGGCTTAAAGTAATGCCATCAGCCGAACCGAGGGAAGAGAACAGATGAAGTTGTTTGGAACGCCCGGCAGCCCGTATGTGCGCAAGGCGCGCCTCGCGCTGGAGGAAAAGCGCATCGCGTACGAATACGTGCATGCTCCCGCGGAGGTGCGGGAGACCCAGGTCGTGCCGCTGAACCCGCTCGGGAAGATTCCCGTGCTTCTCGGTGATGACGGCAGGGCGGTTTACGATTCCGCGGTCATCGTCGAGTATCTCGACGGCCTCGTCGCCGAGCCGCGCCTGATACCGCAGGCGTTCAACGACCGCATCGAGGTCAAGCGCTGGGAAGCGCTTGGAGACGGCATCGCGGATGCGGCCGTGCTGATTTCGCACGACTACCGCAAGCCGGAGGCAAGACGCGAGAGCGCCGAGTGGTATGCAAAGCAGCGTCAGAAAATCGAGCGCGGACTGGCGGTGATGAGCAGGGATCTCGGAAGCCGCGAGTTCTGTTTCGGCGCCAGCTTCACGCTCGCGGATATCGCGGCCGGCTACGCGCTGGGCTACCTCGACCAGGCGTTGCCGGAACTCAACTGGCGTAAACCGTACCCCGCGCTCAGCCAACTCGCCGCGCGGCTGGCCGCAAGAGACTCTTTCCGTAAAACCTTACCTGCGCCGGCGGTCTGATTTCCGGGAGAATTATCATGAGATACGAGCTTTTCTACTGGCCGTCGATACCGGGGCGCGGCGAGTTTGTCCGCCTCGCGCTGGAGCAGGCGGGTGCCGACTATGTGGATGTCGCGCGCGGATCCGAAGCTGACGGATTGGGCGTGCCCGCGCTGACGCGATTGCTCGCGGACGAATCCATCGCAACCCCGCCCTACGCGCCGCCATTCCTCAAGGCGGGGAAACGGATCATCGCGCAGACTGCCAATATTCTGTTGTATCTCGGCGCGCGCCACGACCTCGCGCCGCGCGGCGAGGCGGGGCGCTTATGGGCGCATCAGCTGCAGCTGACCGTCACGGATTTTCTCGTCCACGTTCACGATACGCACCACCCGATTGCGGGCGCGCTTTACTACGAAGAGCAGAAGCCGGAAGCGCGGCGCCGCGCGGCGGCTTTCCGCAAAGACCGGCTGCCGAAATTCCTCCACTACTTCGAGCGCGTGCTGCGCTGCAATCCGCACGGCAGCCGCTACATGGTCGGGAACAAGCTCACCTACGTCGATCTTTCCATGTTTCACCTGATGGCGGGGTTGCACTACGCGTTCCCGCGCGCGCTGGCGCAACTGAAGCCTGAGCTTCCATTGCTGGATGCGCTTTCCCGCCGCGTCGCCGCGCTGCCGCGCATCGCCGCTTACCTAAAGTCGAAGCGGCGGCTCGCGTTCAACCCGCATGGAATCTTCCGCCATTATCCCGAACTCGACGCGCCTGCCGCGCGGAAAGCTGCGCGCAAATGAGGGGACACTAACCCGATTTCACTTTGTCATTCCGGTGGAAACCGGAACCCAGGAATACGACCTGCGAATTGACCTGGACCCCGGCGTTCGCCGGGGTGACGAAGTGGGGCGACGGGACAAACCACTAACTCGATTGGCTTGGCTTAGTGGTCTTTCCCGATATAAATCCCAACAAGCCGATGATGATCGCGAGCAGCGCCGTCGCGCTCAGGGCGAGCGACCAGTGGATGCCGATGAGGCTGCCCATCAGGCCCACGGTGACACCGGCGAACGCTCGCAGGCCGAGGCTCGACATGTTGTAGAGCCCGATCACGCGGCCGCGGATGTGTGCGGGCGCGTGGAGCTGAACCAGCGTTTGCGCCATGGCGGCAAACGAAAGCTGCAGGAATCCCGCCACAAACAGCAGCGCGAAAGCGAGTGGATAAGATCCCGCCACCGCGAATCCGCCGATCGCGCAGCACCACAGCATGGCGAGCACGAACGCGGTTTTCGGTTTCGCCTGCAGCAGGCCCCGGCTTTCGAGAACGAAACCTGCGAGCAGCGCCCCTGCAGCGTCGGCAGCCAGCAGCATGCTGTAGGTCATGTCCGCGTTGCCGTGGCCGAGGTCGTGCGCGAACTCCGGCATCTGCGCCTGATAGGCGTTGCCGACGAACAACGACGCGCCGCC
>JACPTJ010000575.1 GCA_016192835.1 Betaproteobacteria bacterium | reverse complement strand
GATAGCGCGCGCGCGGCGAGCCGTTGCCGAGATAGGCCGGCGCCACCGCCTCTATCGCAGCCGGCTGGATGCCAAACGGAAACGGCTGGCTGCTTACGTTATCGATTTTCATCGAATAGTAATTGTCCCGCGTCATCAGCTTGCCCGGCAGCAGCTCCAAGACGAGTGCCTGCAAATAGGACAGCGGCGCGTTCAGCCCGATGATCGGGCGGCGATGGCCGGCGATCGCACCCACGAGCGCCACCAGTTCGCGCAGGGTGTAGACCCGGGGTCCGCACAGATCGTACGACTTGCCATAGGCAGCAAGATCGTCGAGGCTGCGCGCGAACGCTCCGGCCACGTCTTCGACGAACACCGGCTGGAAGCGCGCGTCGGGACTGGCGAGGAACATCGCAGGCGCGAGCTTGAGCAGCAGCGCAAACAGATTGAGAAAACTGTCGTCGCGCCCGAAGATTACCGACGGGCGAAAGATGGTCCAGTCGAGCGAGCTTGCGCGCACCAGCGCTTCGCCCGCGCCTTTGGTGCGCTGATACTTGCTCGGGCCGTTGACATCGGCGCCGAGCGCGCTCATGTGAACGTAGCGGCGCACGCCGCCCGCCTGGCATGCCGCAATCACCTTGCGGGGCAGCTCGACGTGCGCCTGCTCGAAGCCGCGCTCGCCGCGCGCATCGTGCAGCACCCCGGCCAGGTTGACCACCGCGTCCATGCCGCGCACGAGATCCGCGAGCTCGGCTTCGGCGTGGACGTTCGCCTCGACCACATCCACATTAGGCAGCAGGATCAGTTGCTTGGCGCGCTCGCGCCGGCGCGTCGGCACCCGCACGTTGCAGTCCCGCGCCGCGAGCAGGTGCAGGATATGGCGGCCGACAAACCCTGAACCGCCCATGACGCAAACATTTCTCAGTTCCATGAAGCTTATTCCTGATTGCCCCCATCCCGGTGCAAGCGCGTGCTAACGATGTACTCATCATTCATCACGGTCTCATCCGCCCGGCTCATCCGGCAGCTTATCGGCGGCGCGCGTGCGCGGCACGATCACGCCAATGCGCTCCTTGAACGACAGCAGCGTCTGGCCGAACTGCTGGCTGTAATAACTCGCGTTGCTCATCACTTTCTTCACGTAATCGCGGGTTTCGTTGAACGGGATGGTTTCGGCATAGACCGCCGCTTCCATCGGCGTCCCGGCGCGCCAGCCGCGCGCGCGGCCGGGTCCTGCATTATAGGCCGCCGACGCCAGCACCGGATGGTTGTCGAGCGCATCGAGCACGTGGCGCAAGTACCAGGTGCCGAGATTGATATTGGTGCCGACGTCGCTGACCCCGGTCCAGCGGAAATTCTTGAGGCCGATTTTTTGCGCAACCCAGCGCGCGGTCGCGGGCATTAACTGCATCAGGCCAGTCGCGCCGGCGCGCGATCTGGCGTCCGCGATGAAGCGGCTTTCCTGCCGGATCAGGCCGTAAACCCATGCCTCGTCGAGCCCCTGCTGGCGGACGTAATCCTTCATCACGTCGCGGTACGGCGCGAGGTAACGCACGCTGAAGTCGTGCAGCTCGATGGTCTTCTCCGCGGTGTTGATCGCGCGGTCGTAGAGTTCATGGCGGCGCGCGAACTCGGCCGCGGTCAGCAGCTGCTTGTCGTCGAAGCCGCGGATCGCCCAGATCCATTCACGGTTGCCCTCGAAGCGCAGGTTGAGGCGGTAGAACGCGAGGGCGCGCTGCAAGCCGGGCACCCGGGCCATCGCCTGCACTTCGTCCCGGTTTGGCTGGTAGCCCGCGGCCGGTATCCGGCTTGCGCCGCCGAGATCTTCGGCGGCGAGCTGACCGTAGAAATTGAATTCGAGCGCGAGCGGTGCAAGCAATGCCTGCGCTTCGGGACCGTTGCCCTGCTCTTGCAGCGCGCGTGCTTTCCAGTAGCGCCACGCCGGTTCCCGGCTTTCCCGGGCCGACATCCTGTCGATCGCAGCGAGCACCTCGGGCCAGCTTTGCGCGCGCAATGCGGCGCGCGCTTGCCACGCCCGCTGCAGATCGTTGAGTTCGCCGGCCAGCGCATACCAGCGCAGCGCGTTCGGGTCGTGGCGCTGCGCGCCGAGTAGTGCGATCACGCCCCAGACATAGCCGCGCTCGGCGTCCGAGAATCGCGCCCCGAGATTCGTCCATCGCTGCGCGGCGAGCGCCGGCGAAGTGCGCGCCAGCCGGTGCACCACGAACATCACGGTTTCGCGGCCGGCGCGCGTTTTGAGATTGAACGCCTTCTTGTCGAGAAAGCTCTGCGCGTTGACCGCGATACCCGCCCATGCGCGCGTGTCGGCGAGCTGCCCCTTGGGCAGATATTCGGCGACGCGGCGCGCGACACCAGTGTTGCCGGCTTCGAGCGCGAGCCGGATGCGCGCCCAGACATCATCCACCGTCAGGTGCCCGCGCTCGGCGAGCGTCTCGAACAGCGCATTGCAGCTCTCGGGCTGCTCGCGGCCGCTGAACCAGAACGCGCGCGCAGCGCGCAGCGCGGCCTCCGCGTCAATGCGCAACCTGCTCTGCAGCGCATAACACGCAAGCTCGGCGTTCTCGTTGACAAGCTGCGGATATTCGGTGTCGAACAACTCCCACTGCTGTTTCATGCCAAGCACCTTGAGCCAGTCAGCGCGCAGCCGGGCAGCGACCGGACCGTCCCTGAGGAGCACGAGCAATGCCCGCACTTCGTCGGCATCCGCGTTCTCGAGCCGCAGCTTCATCCGCCAGTAATCGACATACGGCTCGAGCACGTAACCGCCGAGCGATTTCGCGGCGCGTTCGAACTTGACGGCGTCGCCGACCCGGAATGCCTCGCGCGCGGCAAGGAAATTATCATCCTGGCTCGCGGCGTGCGCGCAAGCCGCCAGCAGCAAGGCTGCGAGGAACGGAACAAAATGTCGGAGCATCGGCCTTGAGCTCACGTTTTGTGACGCTAATTCTAGCCGAGGAACAGCCGGTACGCGGGGTTGCGGGTTTCGTCCGAATTCGGATAGCCGAGCTTGGCAAGAAACGCCTTGAACACCGGCTTGTCGCGCGGCGGCACCTGCATGCCGACCAGCACGCGCCCGTAGTCGGCACCGTGGTTGCGGTAATGGAACAACGAGATGTTCCAGCCGTGGCTCATGCTGTTCAGGAACTTGATCAGCGCGCCGGGGCGCTCCGGAAACTCGAAGCGGTACAGTATTTCGTTGGTGACGCCCGGCGCGTGGCCGCCCACCGTGTGGCGCACGTGGAGCTTCGCCAACTCGTTGTCGCTCAAGTCCACCGTCTTCAGGCCGTGGCGGCGCAGCGAGCGCACCAGGCGCTGCGTCTCCTCGCGGTTGTGGATCTGAATGCCGACGAATACGTGCGCCGCCTGCGGGTCGGCGTAGCGGTAGTTGAACTCGGTGACGTTGCGCGGGCCGAGCAGCGCGCAGAATTGCCTGAAGCTGCCGGGACGCTCGGGGATCGTAACCGCGAGCACCGCCTCGCGCTGCTCGCCCAATTCCGCTTCCTCGGCGACGAAACGCAGCCGGTCGAAGTTCATGTTGGCGCCGGAAGCCACTGCCACCAGCGTTTTGCCGCGCGTGGCCTTGCGCTCGACCCACGCCTTGGCCCCGGCGATCGCGAGTGCCCCCGCCGGCTCGAGGATGGTGCGCGTGTCTTCGAACACGTCCTTGATCGCCGCGCAGATTGCGTCGGTGTCCACCAGGATCACTTCGTCAACCAGCTCGCGGCACAGGCGGAATGTTTCAACGCCGACGTGCTTGACCGCGACGCCGTCCGCAAACAGCCCGACCTGATCGAGCTTCACGCGCTTCCCGGCCTTGAGCGAGCGATACATCGCGTCAGCATCGACCGGCTCGACTCCGATCACCCGCACTCCGGGGCGAATGCGCTTCACGTAGGCGGCGATTCCCGAAATCAGCCCGCCGCCGCCGATCGCGACGAAAATCGCGTCGATCGGGGCCTGCATCTGGCGCAGGATTTCCATGCCGATCGTGCCCTGCCCGGCGATCACGTCGGGATCGTCGTAGGGGTGGACGAAGGTGAGATGGCGCTGGCGCGCGAGTTTGCGCGAATGCGAGTACGCCGCGTCGTAGGAGTCCCCGTGCAGAATCACTTTCGCGCCGCGCGCGGCGACCGCCGCGATTTTGATCTGCGGCGTGGTGACTGGCATCACGATCGTTGCCGCGCACTTGAGCTTGCGCGCCGCCAGCGCCACACCCTGCGCATGGTTGCCGGCGGAGGCCGCGATCACGCCGCGCCGCAATGCCGCCGGCGCGAGTTTCGCCATCTTGTTGTAGGCGCCCCGCAGCTTGAACGAAAACACCGATTGCATGTCTTCACGCTTCAGGAGCAGCGTGTTATTGAGCCGCGCCGAAAGGTTAGGCGCACGCTCGAGCGGCGTTTCGATCGCGACGTCGTAGACGCGCGCGGTCAGTATGCGTTCGAGATAATCGTTTTTCATGACGTAAGCGGAGAATTATGGAGCATCAAGCGTAGCAGGATTGCACTGGATTTGCACCCCTCCCCCGCAGGGGGGTCGTGGTACGTTGTTCGTTGCACGTTGTTCGTTGTTCGAATCACGTACCACGAGCCACGTACCACGAACCACGGTCTTCCCATTTACTATTCGCCGCTCACCCTTTACCATTCAACCCATGACTCAGGACGAACTCAAGCGCGCGGCCGCAAAAGCGGCGATAGGCCTGGTTCCCGTGGGCGGCATCGTCGGCGTCGGCACCGGCTCGACCGCCAATTATTTCATCGATGAGCTGGCTAAAATCAGGCACAAGTTCGACGGCGCGGTCGCGAGCTCGGAGGCCTCGGCGCAGCGGCTCAGAAAGCACGGCATCGAGGTGCTCGACCTGAATAACGTCGCCGATCTGCCGGTCTACGTCGACGGCGCCGACGAGGTGACGCGCCACCTCGCGATGATCAAGGGCGGCGGCGGGGCGCTCACGCGCGAGAAGATCGTCGCCGCGGTCGCGCGCAAGTTCGTTTGCATCGCCGATGAGTCCAAGCTGGTCGACGTGCTCGGCAAGTTCCCGCTGCCGGTCGAGGTGATTCCGATGGCACGCTCCTACGTCGCGCGCGAACTGGTCAGGCTCGGCGGCCAGCCGGCGCTGCGCCAGGGCTTGATTACCGACAATGGCAACGTGATCCTGGATGTGCACAATCTGCAGATCGTGAAGCCGCTCGAGTTCGAGGAGACGCTCAACCAGATCGCCGGTGTGGTCACCAACGGGCTGTTTGCGCGGCGCGGCGCCGACGTGCTTTTGCTCGGCACCGATCGCGGCGTGCAGACATTGACGCGCTGATACAAGATGGCCGTTTATTCCACGCTCGCCGCGGTCGATCTCGGTTCCAACTCCTTCCACCTGCAGGTTGCGCGCGTCGTCGGCGATCAGCTGTATCCGCTCGACTCTCTGCGCGAGCCCATCCGTATCGGCGCGGGACTGACGCGCGATAAACGCCTCGACGAGAACTCGCAGCAGCGCGCGCTCGAATGCCTGCAGCGCTTCGGTGAAAGGCTGCGCGGCTTCGACCCGCACGCGATGCGCGCGGTCGGCACCAATACGCTGCGGGTGGCCAAGAATGCCACGGGTTTCCTGAGGCAGGCCGAAGCGGCACTGGGATGTCCGATCGAGGTGGTAGCGGGGCGCGAGGAAGCGCGCCTGATCTACCTCGGCGTGTCGCACAGCCTGCCGGTGTCCAAGGACAGGCGCCTGGTAGTCGACATCGGCGGCGGTTCGACCGAGTTCATCATCGGCCGCGCGTTCAAACCGCTCAAGCTCGAAAGCATTTACATGGGCTGCGTGAGCTACAGCCTCAAATACTTTCCGGACGGCAAGATATCGAAACACGCGATGAAGCAGGCTGAGCTTGCCGCGCGCAGCGAGCTGCAGACCATTATTGCGGGCTTCGCCACCGGCAACTGGAAAGAGGCGGTGGCGTCGTCGGGCACCGCGCGCGCGCTGGCCGAGATCCTGCAATTGAATGGCTACTCGGATGCGGGAATCACGCCGGACGGTCTCGACCGGCTGCGCGCAGCGCTGATCAAGGCAGGAGACGTCGAGCGCCTCGACCTGAAGGGCCTGAGGAGCGACCGCCTGCCGGTGCTGCCGGGGGGGCTCGCGATCATGAGCGCGGCGCTGTCGGAGTTGGGGATCGGCGCGCTGGCGGTGGCGGACGGCTCGATGCGCCAGGGCATACTCTACGACCTGCTGGGCCGCTTCCAGCATCACGACATGCGCGATGTCACGGTATCGCAGTTCATGCAGCGCTACCACGTCGACTCGAAGCAGGCGCGGCGCGTAGCGCACCTCGCGCTCGTGCTCTACCGTCGCTTCACCGCCGGCGCCGACGCCGTCGACGAAGCGGCTCCGCATTACCTCTCATGGGCGGCCAAGCTGCACGAAATCGGCATCTCGGTCGCCTACAGCGGCTACCACCGGCACTCGGCCTATATCACGCAAAACGCCGACATGCCGGGCTTCTCGAAAATCGAGCAGAGCCGCCTCTCGACACTGGTGCTCGCGCACCGCCGCTCGCTGAAGAAGATTTTCACGCGCGAAGCCGAAATCATCGGCTGGCACATGGTGATGGCGCTCAGGCTCGCCGCGCTGATCTACCGCAGCCGCGCCGACATCGTATTGCCGGAGATCACGGCCAAAGTAAACGGCCGCTCGCTGCGGCTCGGCATCGAGCGCGACTGGCTCGCCCGCAACCCGCTGACGGTCACTGCGCTGCAGGAAGAAATCGAAGAGTGGGGCGCCGCCGGCTTCGGGCTCGACATCAAATCCTTGCGCGAGCTCGAGGCGGGCGTGGAAGAGCAGGCGGCGTAAGCGTTACAGCAGGTCCGGCGCAATAGCGGCGCGCAGACTGGGGCGCGCGAAGCCGCCGCCCACGCCGCACGTAATCCAGATTACCGCGCCCTTCTTCAGGTTCCATTGCCCCCGGGTCCCGGTCAGCAGCCAAGCTGCCACTTCACCGAGTGTCGGCTGGTGTCCGACCACCACCAGCGTGCGGCCGGCTTTCGGCCAGCCGCAGGCGCGCAGCACGTCTTCCGCGGCAGCGGCAGTACCGATTTCCTCGACGACCTTGAAATCCGGCGTCAGCGCGCGCGCCGTCTGCTGCGCGCGTTTGGCGGGACTCGCCAGGACCACCGCGTCGCCGGGCAAGCGCGGCCGCAGCCATTTCGCCATGCGTGCCGCCTGCTTGATGCCCTTCGCCGTGAGCTTGCGCTCCCCGTCGGGAATGCCATCTTCCGCGTCCGCATGACGCCATAAGATCAAATCCATGGCTACCGCATTCTCATTGCGTGTGCCTGATGGCAAGCGTATCGAGCAACTGCGTCTGCACGTGGCCGCGCCTGCCGCGTTCGCCCTTATGGTGCCGGTATTGGCCGCCGGCATCCATTTCCCACGCCTCAACTGCGGGCGACAAGAACGGCTTGAGTCCCTCGTTGATGACGCGCTTTTTGAGCCGCGGCTCGAGTACCGGAAAGCATACCTCGATGCGCCGGAAAAAGTTACGGTCCATCCAGTCGGCGCTGGAAAGGTAAAGGTCCTCGGCGCCGCCATTATAGAAATAGAACACGCGGGTATGCTCGAGGAAGCGTCCGAGTATCGAGCGCACGCGGATGTTGTCGGAAACGCCCGGTATTCCCGGCCGCAGCGCGCACACGCCGCGCACGATGAGTTCGATGCTGACACCGGCCTGGGACGCCTCGTAGAGCGCCGCAATGATCTCGGGCTCGAGCAGCGCATTCATTTTGGCCACGATGCGCGCCTTCTGTCCGGCCCTCGCGTTGCGGGTCTCGGTCTGGATCGCTTTCAGGCTGCGCTGGTGCAGCGTGAACGGTGATTGCCACAGGTGCTTCAACTTCATCGCCTTGCCCAGGCCGGTCAGCTGCATGAAGACCTCGCTGACATCCGAGCAGATTTCCTCGTTGCAGGTGAACAGGCCGAAGTCGGTGTAGAGCGTCGCGGTGCGCGAATGATAGTTGCCGGTCGAAAGGTGCACGTAGCGCCGCAGGCGGTCGTCCTCGCGCCGCACCACCAGCGCCATCTTGGCGTGCGTCTTGTGCCCGACCACGCCGTAGATCACGTGCGCGCCGGCGTCCTCGAGACGCTGCGCCCAGTTGATGTTCGCTTCCTCGTCAAAGCGCGCCATCAGTTCGACCACCACCGTCACCGCCTTGCCGTTGCGCGCTGCCTGCATCAGCAGCTCCATCATCTCCGACTGCGCGCCGGTGCGATACACGGTTTGCTTGATCGCGACCACCTGCGGGTCGTGCGCCGCCTGTTCGATGAAATTAATCACCGGCAGGAACGACTGGTACGGATGGTGCAGCAGAATATCGTCCCTGCGGATGCAGTCGAATATGTACGGAAACCGCGTCAGTTCGCGCGGGAGGCCGGGCACGAAAGTCGGAAACTTGAGATCGGGGCGGTCGACGCGCTCGGGGATCTGTATCAACCGCACGAGGTTGACCGGGCCGTTGACCTGGTAGAAATCTTCCTGGGTCAGGCCGAACTGCTGCAACAGCGCTTCCGCCATGCGCGGGGAACAGGAATCGGCAACCTCGAGCCGCACGCTGTCGCCGAACTGGCGCTGCGTGAGCTCGCCTTGCAGCGCCTTGCGCAGGCTTTTCAACTCGCGCAGTTCCTCTTCGTCGATGTAAAGATCGCTGTTGCGCGTCAGCTGGAACTGATAGCAGCCGAGCACCGTCATGCCGGGAAACAGCTCGCCGACGTGCGCGTGCAGGATCGATGAGAGAAACACGAATCCGTATTCGCAGCCCGCCACCTGACGCGGCAGCGCAATCACGCGCGGCAATACGCGCGGCGCCTGCACGATCGCCATGCTCGACTTACGGCCGAAGGCGTCCTTGCCCTCGAGTTCGACCACGAAATTGAGGCTTTTATTCAGCAGCCGCGGAAAGGGATGCGAGGGATCGAGCCCGATCGGCGTCAGCACCGGCATCAGTTCGCGGAAAAAATGGTCTTTGACCCAATCCTTTTGCGCGCTGTTCCACTGGTTGCGGCGCAAAAAGCGGATGCCCTCTGCGGCAAGCTGCGGCAACACGTCCTCGTTGAGCACCTGGTACTGGCGCGCGACGAGGTCCTGCGCCTTGCGCGTGACCTCGCGGAACACCTGGCTAAGCGGTATGCCGTCCGGCCCGGGCGGCGCATCGGCGGCGATTTCTTCCTTGAGTCCGGCGACGCGGATTTCGAAAAACTCGTCCAGGTTGCTGTCGACGATGCACAGGAAACGCAGGCGCTCGAGCGCTGGCTTGCCGCGGTCTTCGGCAAGCGCGAGCACGCGGCGGTTGAATTCGAGCTGGCCGAGTTCGCGGTTGAGGTATAACTCGGGCGCAACGTGTCGTTTAGCCATCGCCGGATTGAAGGAATGAAAAAAACTCCCTCTCCCCCGTTTTCCGGGGGAGAGGGCTGGGGTGAGGGGGATCTGCGCTATTTACCGGGCGGAGGAACGTAACCCTGCGCAACGTCGGCGCCAGCGCCGAAAAAATGCCTGTCCATCTGCTGCGCCAGATAATCGCGCGCCTTCTTGTCGGCAAGATTGAGCCGGTTCTCGTTGACCAGCATTTTCTGCATCTCGAGCCATTGTTTCCAGGCTTCCTTCGACACATTCTCGAAGATCCGCTTGCCGAGCTCGCCGGGGTAGGGCGGGAAATCCAGCCCTTCCGCCTCGCGTCCGAGCTTGACGCATTTC
>JACPTJ010000010.1 GCA_016192835.1 Betaproteobacteria bacterium | reverse complement strand
CATGTACACTTCCTGCTCCTTGATCTCCTTCACCGTGGGCTTGGAGGCTTCCCGGTCCATGATGGTAAGCCGCACCTTGGCGCGCAGCGGCGCCGCGTACGTGAGGCCGCGCTGCTGACATTCCTTGACGTCGAACGGCGGCACGCCGAGCACGAAGCTCACGAACTCGAGACGCGCATTCTTGGAATGGCTCTCGATCGGGAAAATGCTCTTGAAGGCCGCTTGCAGGCCTTCCGTCTTGCGCGCATCGGGCGCAGTATTTGCCTGCAGGAATGCCGCGTACGAGTCGAGCTGTGTGGCCAGCAGATAGGGCACCGGCAGCACGCTCGCGCGCTTGGCAAAACTTTTACGAATACGCTTTTTTTCGGTGAAAGAGTAGCTCATTAAGGCTCCTCAACAGTAAAGACGGACCGCGACCCGAGGCACCGCTGGCGGTGCGCCCGGTTGCGGGCTATCGGCTGTCGACAAAAGGGAAAAGGCTGGCGGTCTTCCGCCAGCCATAAATCGCCGGCAATCGTTACTTGATTTCAGCTTGCGCGCCGGCATCGATCAGTTGCTTCAGGATCGACTCGGCGTCGGCTTTCGACACGCCTTCCTTGACTGCCTTCGGCGCGGCGTCAACCAGGTCCTTGGCTTCTTTCAGGCCAAGCCCCGTCAACGCACGCACCACCTTGATCACGTTGACCTTGCTCTGACCGCAGTTGGTCAGCATTACAGTGAACTCGGTCTGCTCCTCGGCTGCGGCAGCGGCTACGCCACTTGCCGCGGGTGCTGCCGCTGCGACCGTGGCCGCCGCGGCGGACACGCCGAATTTTTCTTCCATCTCCTTGATCAGGCCCGAGAGTTCGAGCACCGTCATGTTGGAAATTGCTTCAAGTACTTCAGCTCTGGCCAATGCCATGATGATCTCCAGTTAAAATATCCGTTTAATCAAGCAGCCTGTTGTTTCTGGTCACGCACGGCAGCAACAGTGCGCACGAACCTTCCGGGCACCTCGTTGAGCGTTCGCATGAACTGCGCAACCGGCGCCTGCAGGGTTGCCATCAGCTTGGCGATCAGTTCCTCGCGGCTCGGCATCGTGGCGAGATGCGCCACGTCCTTCGGGGACATGACGAAATTCGCCATGGCACCGGCCTTGATTACGAACTTATCGTTGCCCCTGGCATAATCGTGCAATACCTTCGCCACCTTCACCGGATCGCTCGACATGCCGTAGGCGAGCGGACCGACCATTTTTTCGGACAGTCCGGCGAACGGCGTGGCGGCGACGGCACGGCGCGCGAGCGTATTCTTGAGAACCCGCAGGTAAATGCCCGAACCGCGCGCTTTCCTGCGCAATTCAGTCATTGCTGCGACCTCAAGGCCGCGGTATTCGGCGACTACAATGGCCTGCGCCTGCGCAACTTGCGCGCTGATTTCAGCCACGGCCGCCTGTTTCTGTTCCAGATTAAGACCCAAGGCCTACCTCCGCATAACGTTTAAACGATGAATGATGAATGATGAGCGCTGAACGAAAACGAAAACCCGCACTGCGGTCTTCCGGTCATCCGTTCCGCGTTCCGCATTCACCGTTCTCCTACCGGCGACCTTAGCTCCAGGCATTACCACCCACCTGATTCACGGGGACACGCCGTCTGCGTAGAGCGTGAGGAGCGAAGCGTCAGCCCTTACCTCATCAATTAAGTCGTCGGGTTCGGTATGAGCGCCTCACCTTCAGACCCCTACGGTCTTTGACAACCTGCCGGCAAACGTCACCGGCAGCCCAAAGCCTTCACACTCAACCGTGCATACTGCCCTGATCGATGCGCACACCGACCCCCATCGTGCTCGATACCGATACCTTTTTCAGGTAAATACCTTTGATGCCCGATGGCCTGGATTTGTTCACCGCGTCGAGCAGCGCCTTCAGGTTTTCGGCCAGCGCATCGATCGTGAACGACGCGCGGCCGATCGTGCATTGCACGACGCCGCTCTTGTCGGCGCGGTATTGAACCTGGCCTGCTTTCGCGTTTTTCACCGCGGCGGCAACGTCCTGCGTGACGGTGCCGACTTTCGGGTTCGGCATCAGGCCGCGCGGGCCGAGTATCTGGCCGAGCTGGCCCACTACGCGCATGGTGTCGGGTGTGGCAATCACCACGTCGAATTCCATTTTGCCGCCCTTGATCTCCGCCGCGAGATCGTCGAGCCCGACGATGTCGGCGCCGGCCTCCTGCGCCGCTTTGGCCTTGTCACCCTGCGCAAAAACCGCCACGCGCACGGTCTTGCCGGTGCCGGCCGGCAGCACCACCGAGCCGCGCACGGTCTGGTCCGACTTCTTGGCGTCGATACCGAGGTTGATCGCGACGTCGATCGATTCGTTGAACTTGGCCGTCGCGTTTTCCTTGACGATCTTGATCGCGTCGCCCAGCGGATAAACTTTGGTGCGGTCGACCTTGGCCACCATTGCCTTGTAACGCTTCGAGAGATGAGCCATGTCACGCCCCCTCGACTTCGACGCCCATGCTGCGCGCGCTGCCGGCGATGGTGTTCACCGCCGCATCGAGATCCGCCGCGGTCAGATCGGGCATTTTGGCCTTCGCGATCTCCTCGGCCTGCGCGCGCGTCAGCCTGCCGACCTTGTCGGTATGCGGGCGCGGGCTGCCTTTCTCGAGCTTCAGCGCCTTCCTGATCAGCACCGATGCCGGCGGTGTCTTGATGATGAAGGTGAAGCTCTTGTCGGCATACGCCGTCACCACCACCGGCAATGGCATGCCGGCTTCCATTTTCTGGGTCTGCGCGTTGAACGCCTTGCAAAATTCCATGATGTTGAGACCGCGCTGGCCCAATGCCGGCCCGATCGGCGGGCTGGGATTCGCTTTGCCCGCGGGCACCTGCAGCTTGATATAGCCGACGACTTTTTTTGCCACGATAATGCTCCTTTCTAACTCCTCACGCCTTCTCAACCTGCCCGAAATCGAGCTCGACCGGAGTCGAGCGCCCGAAAATCGTGACCGACACCCTGATCTTGCTCTTGTCGTAGTTCACGTCCTCGACATTGCCGTGGAAATCGGTAAACGGCCCGTCCTTGACCCGTACTGCCTCGCCGATTTCGAACAGCACCTTGGGCCGCGGTTTCTCGACGCCTTCCTGGATCTGGTGCAGGATGTTCTGCACTTCCTTCTCCGAGATCGGCGTCGGCTTGGTCGAAGTGCCGCCAATAAAACCGGTCACTTTCGGCGTGCTCTTGACCAGGTGCCAGGTGTCGTCGGTCATTTCCATTTCGACCAGCACGTAGCCGGGAAAGAACTTGCGCTCGGAAATGTTTTTCTGACCGCTTTTCATCTCGATGACTTCTTCCACCGGCACCAGTATCTGGCCGAACTTGTCCTGCATGCCGGCGCGCGCGACGCGGTCGAGCAGCGTGCGCTGCACGGTTTTTTCAAAGCCGGAGTAGGCGTGCACCACGTACCATTTCTTGCTCATGAATCGCTCCGACCCATCAGTAGGCGTACCGCCCATAGCAACCCCGCATCAACCAGCCATAGAAACACTGCCATTACCGCCACGAACGCGAACACGATACCCGTGGTCTGCAGCGTCTCCTTGCGGGTCGGCCACACGACGCGCTTGGTCTCGTCGATCGATTCCTGCGAATACGCAAAAAATTCCTTGCCCGGCGCCGTGGTCAGGAACACCACCGCACCCGCCACGGCGCCCCCGATCACCGCCAGGACGCGGACGATCGCCAGGCTCTCCGACCAGTAATAGAACGCCGCGATACCCGCCACCAGCAACGCGACCGCTACCGCAATTTTTATCTTGTCCGCCATTTGTTCCGTTCAGGGTTCCGAGTTCAAACTCTCAACTCCCAACGCTCAACTGCCGCTCTGGCAGGCCAGGAGGGTCTCGAACCCCCAACCTTCGGTTTTGGAGACCGACGCTCTGCCAATTGAGCTACTGGCCTTCGTTAAACCCCGTGATTCATGATTTGTGATTGGTAATTGGTAATTAGTGACTGGTAAATTCAAAAGCGACGCTCGACAGTGCTTCAGACAACACTAATTACCAATTACCAATCACCAGTCACTGGTCACCCGTCACTCTATGACCTTGGCGACGACACCGGCGCCCACGGTCTTGCCGCCTTCGCGAATCGCGAAGCGCAGCCCCTCTTCCATCGCAATCGGCTGGATCAGCTGCACCGTGATCGACACGTTGTCCCCCGGCATCACCATCTCCGTGCCCGCCGGCAGCTCGATCGAACCGGTCACATCCGTGGTGCGAAAGTAAAACTGCGGCCGATACCCATTGAAAAACGGCGTGTGCCGCCCGCCTTCATCCTTGGACAACACATAAATCTCGGCCGTGAACTTCGTGTGCGGGGTGATCGAGGCCGGCTTCGCCAGCACCTGCCCTTCCTGAACATCTCCACCCCCGTGCATACCGTCTTCAGCGTGGGCCTCAGCCCCACCACCTCAATTTCCTCGCCCACCTTGATAATGCCGCGCTCGACACGCCCCGTCACCACCGTGCCACGCCCCGAGATCGAGAACACGTCTTCCACCGGCATCAGAAACGGCCCGTCCAGCGCGCGCTTCGGCTCCGGTATGTAGGCATCCAGCGCTTCCGCCAGCTTCAGGATCGAGCCCTCGCCCATCTCGGACTTGTCGCCCTCCATCGCCTTCAACGCCGAGCCAATCACAATCGGGGTCTTGTCCCCGGGAAACTCATACTTCGACAAGAGCTCCCTCACCTCCAGCTCCACCAGATCCAGGAGCTCCTGGTCATCGACCATGTCGGCTTTGTTCATGTACACCACCATGTAGGGCACCCCCACCTGGCGCGCCAGCAGGATGTGCTCCCGCGTCTGCGGCATCGGACCATCGGCCGCCGACACCACCAGAATCGCCCCGTCCATCTGCGCCGCCCCCGTGATCATGTTCTTGATGTAGTCCGCATGCCCCGGACAGTCCACGTGCGCGTAGTGCCGCTTCGCCGTCTGATACTCCACGTGCGCCGTGTTGATCGTGATCCCGCGCGCCTTCTCCTCCGGCGCCGCGTCAATCTGCTCGTAGGTCTTCACGTCCCCACCATACTTCTTCGCCAAAATCATCGTCAGCGCCGCCGTCAGCGTCGTCTTCCCATGATCCACGTGCCCAATCGTGCCCACGTTTACGTGCGGCTTGGTGCGCTCAAATTTGGCTTTTGCCATATCGTCCTCGATCGTTCGCTGTCTACCTGGTTACACTTACTGGTGCCCATGGCGTGGATTGAACACGCGACCTCTCCCTTACCAAGGGAGTGCTCTACCACTGAGCTACATGGGCGGAAACCTTCCGCCCGCCCTTTCTCCCGTGCAGCAATACGGCCTCTGGCCTGTCGCCCTGAGGGCTCCACCGGTCCGCCAACCCCATCAGGAACTACGCCGCCCGGCTTTTTTCCTGATTGGAGCGGGTGAAGGGAATCGAACCCTCGTCGTAAGCTTGGAAGGCTTCTGCTCTACCATTGAGCTACACCCGCGACTCTGATAGAACTCGACTTCCGTATATCACCCCTATGTGTACTGGTGGAGGGGGAAGGATTCGAACCTTCGAAGGCAGAGCCGTCAGATTTACAGTCTGATCCCTTTGGCCGCTCGGGAACCCCTCCGAACGAAACCGGGTATTATGAGGCGTACTTCGATTATGGTCAAATAATTGAGCGGCTTACCCGACAGACCCCGCCATCGCGACAGCCGGCGCGGAGTATTCACCAGCCCTACGAAAAAAGATCGCGCATCGACCCATGAGCATTAACACTTCCTCGTCCCGGTTGCGCCACCGACTCAATTCACGCCCGATCATCGTAATTGGCGGCGCGGAAAACCCTGAAAAATTCTGCGGTCAAGCAATGAAGTTCATTATAAAACACGGCCTTAATATTTGCACATTGCGGCCACCGGTTCTGCTTGATAAGCATCGGAGCGCCACCTAGAATCTAACCCGGGATCAAAAATCGCATCGGTTCGCAAGGAGTTCAGTCATGGATACACCGGATCAAATAGTCGCCCCACCTGCCGCGCACCAGGACACCCCGCCGCGCGAAGCGGCCAAGCGCAAAACGTACAAGGGCGCCGAGATCATGGTTGAGTACCTGATCAAGGAAAAAGTTCCATACCTGTTCGGCGTATGCGGTCACGGGAACATCGGTTTTCTCGACGCGGCGGCGAGCGCCGCCGACCGCATCAAGACGATTTCGGTTCACCACGAGCAGGCCGCAGGCTACATGGCCGATGCGTACTACAAGGTGCGCCATGAGCCGGTCGCAACGTACACGTCGTGCGGACCCGGATCGTGCAACCTGCCAGTCGCGCTCGCCGGCGCAATGATGGATTCATCGGCATTCCTCGCCATCACCGGCAACGTGCCCACCACCCAGTTCAATCGCATGCCGTTCCAGGAAACGGGCCGCTACTTCCAGGGCGATTTCCCGTCGGTGATCCGGCCTCTGGTCAAGAAAAGCTTTCAGCCGACGCGCGTCGAAATGCTGCCGATCGCCATGAAGCAGGCATTCGGATTGTTGCGCACCGGGCGGCCGGGCCCGGTGAACATCGACGTGCCGCTCAACGTGTTCCAGGAATCCGCCGCAGTCGAAGTCCCCAATCCCGATCCGCTGGTCAGGCAGCGCTCGCCCGGCGATCTCAACGCACTCGGGCAGGCGCTCGATCTGCTGCTCGCCGCAAAGCGTCCGGTGATCCTTCTCGGACAAGGCGGCCTGATCGGCGAAGCCACCGCAGCGCTGCTCGAATTCATAAAACTGCTGCGCGTGCCGGTCGTCACCAGCCCGAACGGCAAAGGCACCCTCGACGAAACCCACGAGCTTGCGTTCGGAGCCATCGGCAGAAACGGCCCTTACGCCGCCAACGAAGCGGCGCGCAATGCCGACGTGCTGCTCGCGCTCGGCTGCAGTTTCGACGATCGCGCGACGAGCGCGTGGATCAGCGGTTATACGCTGACGATTCCGCCCACCAAGCTGATCCAGATCGACAACGATCCGTCCGAAATCGGGCGCAACTATCCCGTGCATCTCGGCATCCTTGGCGACATCCGCGCCAGCCTCGAAGTGCTGGTGGGGCGCGCGCAGGAGAAAATCGCCTCCAAACCCAAGACTTACGATGACTGGATCACCCGGCTGCGCGACTGCAAGAAAGCGTGGGACGACTACCAGCAACCGTTCACAGAGTCCGACCAGTCACCGCTGCGCCCCGAGCGCCTGTTGCAGGGCCTCGCGCGCGTGGTTCCGGAAAACGCGCTGTTCGCGACCGACGTCGGCGTGCACCATAACTGGGTGGTGCAATTGTGGAAAGCTCGCCGGCCGCGGCATCTGCTGCAATCGTGGGGCTTCGCGTCGATGGGCTTCGCGACCTGCGGTATCCTCGGCGCGAAGCTCGCGCAACCCGAGAGCCCGGCGATCGCAGTCGTCGGCGACGGCTCGTTCCTGATGACACCGCACATTCTTGCCACCGCGATGGAATACGACATCCCAGCCGTGTGGGTCGTGTGGAACAACTTCGGCTACTGCTCGATCCGCGACATGCAACTCGGAATGTTCGGCCAGGAACTGGCGACGAGCTTCCAGATCGACAAGACCAAGCAACTCTACAATCCGGATTTTACGATGCTTGCGCGCTCGTTCGGCGTCGCGTCGAAGCGAGTCGATCGTGCCGGCGATCTCGAAGGCGTTCTCGACGCGGCGATCAAGGCCAACAAGCCGTATCTCGTGGAAGTACCGGTCGATCGCGATATCCGGCCGGTAGGTACTGGCACCTGGGCACTGCCGCCGTTCCCGCACGCGGAGCCGAACTTCAGGAAACTTGCCGGACTCGACGGCAAGTAAAAAAGCCTTCGCAACCCGCTGATTGAACGCGCGCAGGAATTGGAGCGTGGCGATTACCGCGACCGGCGCTCAGGAAGTCAATAACGGCGCTTGCTTCAGATACTGATTCGACCGCAGCTCAGTCAGAATGAAGTGGGCGACGTCCGCGCGGGAAATCCAGCCGGCCGTCACCCCCGTCAAATTGGTAAGCGCGCGATAGCTCTTGGTCAGCGGGCCGTTGGTAAGGAATCCGGGCCTCACGATGGTCCAGTCAACATCACTTGCCCTGATCAACGATTCCTGGCGGTCCTTGTCCGCGTAGATCGGCCGAGCGACCAGTGGGTAAAAGACGCGGTCGTAGAAAAACCCACCGTGTCCCCTGCTGTCTCCGGCGCCGATCCCGGTCACGCAGATCAGACGCTTGACCCCGGCCTGTTTCATCGCTCGCAGCAGATTCTTTGTTCCCTCCGAAAAAACCGTGATTATCGGCCACGGCGCCTTGACGCCAATCGAACAGCACGCGGCATTCTGACCGTCCATCGCCGCCGCGACCGAGTTCGCGTCAAGGATGTCGCCTTTGACGACCCGCAGCCGCTCATGCCGGGTTGCCAGCCTTTGCGGATCGCGAACCACCGCAGTCACGCTATCTCCTGATGCAAGCGCCTGTTCCAGCACTTGCCGCCCGATGCCGCGCGTGGCACCCACAATCAAGATGTTCATGACTTCTCTCCTTGCCCGCAGACAGCAAAACACATGAAATCAAATCCGTCCGCCGTCGATGCAGCGCTATAGTGATACCTGAGGAGCGCTCCCTGGGCGGCGGGCCGCACCCCACCCGGGATTACCGGCATGCGTTCGGCAGCCACCGCGACGCTCTCGCTTTGCCGCAACGGGCGATACGGTAAATCATGCGCGCCGCCGGCGAGCCGCGTCAAGCTTGACCAACATCCCGAACTCGCCGGCACCGCACATTTGATCGCGGGGAGCGTAACTTTAGGCGTAAGCACTGGGCGCGTGTAAACGCGGCGCGTGAAGCGCAAGACCCGCGGCGTGCTGGTGTTATGCTGTGGTTGCTGATCATTGCCGGCTCAAACCGCATGTTTCGTTCCAAGGCAACGCACGGCACTTTCCAGCCCGCTTACGTGGAGCTCAACGCGAGCGGCGAGCTCGCGCGTCGCGCGGCCCAAGCCTGGGTCCACCTCGAGAGCTGCGATCTGTGCGCGCGCTACTGCCGTGTGAATCGCCGTGTTACCACAACGGGCGCGGTCTGCCGCACCGGCGAGCACGCCATCCTCCACAGCTTCGGCCCGCATCACGGCGAGGAAGACCCGCTGCGCGGCTGGGCCGGATCGGGAACGATTTTTTTCAGCTGGTGCAATCTGCGCTGTGTCTTCTGCCAGAACTGGGACATCAGCCAGAAAGGCCTCGGGCGCGAAGTCGCGCCCGAGGAGCTCGCCGCGTTGATGCTGGAGCTTCAGCGCATGGGCTGCCACAACATCAATTTGGTGAGCCCCTCGCACGTGGTGGCGCCGATCATTGCTGCGGTCGCCATTGCCGCGGGTCGCGGGTTGCGCCTGCCGCTCGTCTACAACACCGGCGGCTACGATAGCCTGGAAGCGCTTGCATTGCTCGACGGCGTCATCGACATTTACATGCCCGATATGAAATATGGGGAATCGGCGGCCGCCCACCGCTATTCGCACGTGCGCGATTATTGGGACGCCAACCGCGCCGCGGTCAGGGAAATGCATCGTCAGGTCGGCGATCTCGTGCTCGATGCACGCGGCGTCGCGCTGCGTGGCCTGCTCGTGCGCCAGCTCATCCTGCCGCAAGGAATTGCCGCGAGCGAACGGGTGTTTCGCTTCATCGCGGAGGAGATCTCGGTTGAGACCTATCTCAACGTCATGGATCAATACCGGCCCTGCTACCGCGCTGGAGAATATCCGCAACTCAACCGCCCCCTCGCGCGCAAGGAATTCCGACAGGCGATCGAGCTTGCACACCGCATTGGCCTCACTCGCCTCGATCATGAAAACCGCGGGTAGCGCGAGCCCGATTTCGCGACGGAGAAACGCCGCCGCCTAAACATCACCTGACGCGGGTCAACGCTTTCGGATATTGCATTGCTCTGCGAAAATAATACCTTAGATTCGCGTCAAGGTAATTTTCATTGACATTATTTGATTCCGCCACTATTTATGATCCTACCGACAATTGCGTGAGTATCCAGGGCTGCGCAGATCTTGTTGTAGGTTGCTCCTTTCCCCCTTGCGGGGAAAGGCAGCACAGAAAACCCGGAAGAATCAATTTTACCAAGGGGAATTTCATGAGTAATCAGCGTTTGGCCATGCACGCGGGCGAAGCGGTGGCCGAAGCCCTCCGGGAGGAAGGCGTCGCGAGGGTCTACAGCGTTCCCGGCTCGCACATTCATCCGATCTACGACGGCCTGAGCCGGGTGAAATCGATCCGGTTCGTCACGTGCAAGCAGGAGCCGAACGTTTCCCTCATGGCGGACGCCTACGGCCGCCTGACGGGCAAACCCGGGGTGTGCGTCGTCACGGCCGGGCCCGGCGGTGTGAACTCCATGGCCGGAGTAGCGCAAGCCTATGGCGCGGCTTCGCCGATGGTCCACATCGGCGGCGCCGTGCCGCTGAAGGCCGACCTCGAGGCGTTCCACGGCGTGGACGATCCCTCCTTCGTTCACCAGATGTTCAAGCACATCACCAAGTGGAGCGCCCGCATCGAGCGTATCGAGGACATCCCGGAAGTGATGGCCAAAGCCTTCCACATCGCGCGCAGCGGACGCCCGGGGCCCGTGCACGTCGAATTGCCGCGCGTTTCGGATTACAGCGAGTACATTTTGCAGGAGGAGCGCGCAGTCCTCCCGGCCTACCAGCCCATTCCCACAGTGATCCACAAGCCCGATCCGCAAGACGTTGACCGTTTCGCGCAGCGGCTCATGGCGGCCAAGTCTCCTGTCATCGCCGCAGGAAAAGGGATCATCCGCAAAGGCGCGCTGCAGGATCTTGCCGCGCTCTCCATGAAGCTGCAGGCTCCTGTCGTCTTCGCCCAGGACGCCATCGGAGTCATTCCCGAAGCGCATCCCTTTTTCGCGGGCCACTTCTCCCACGCCCGCAGCTATCCGCTTTGCGCCGAGGCGTTGAAGCGGGCGGATCTCGTCCTCGGGGTGGGACTGCGAGCAGGCGCGGTCGAGATGACCGAGCTCAACGAGCGTGTTGCCGGGGAGAAACTTATCCTCATCGGCTTCGACGATGTCGCGGAATCACGCTACCACGGCGACAACCAGCGCGTGGCGGATCCCAAGCTCTTCCTCGCTGCGCTGATCGAGCGCGTGGGGAGTTATCAGCGGCCGCGTGACGAGGCGCTCATCAAACAAATGGCCGAGGGCAAGGCCGCGGTGCGCCGCAGCCTCGCGGCGCAAAACGAACCGCACCGGAGCGACCAACCCATCCATCCGGGCGTCCTGATGGACGCGATGAACGCCGCGCTCGACGACAACGCGGTGGTCGCGAGCGACGTGGGCAACTGCCAGATGTGGGCGCGCACGTTTCGCCGCATCGCCACGCCGGAATCGTTCATGCAATCCGGTGTCTGGAACGCGATGAGCTATGGGCTGCCGACGGCCATCGTGGCCAAAATGGAGTTTCCCGCACGCGACGTAGTGGCACTCGCCGGGGATGGCGCTTTCCTCATGACCATCGGCGATCTACCCACCGCCGCGGAGTACGGGGCGAACATTCTCATGATCGTCCTCAATGATGGCGCATTCGGCCAGACTTTCATGCAGCAGACCAACATCTACGGCCACACTTACGGCACCACCTTCAAGAGCCCGAACTTCTCCGAAATTGCGCGGGCGTGCGGCGCGGAAGGAATCCGCGTTACCGACCCCAAGGATGTTGAAAGCGCGCTGCGGCAAGGTCTCGCCGCGACG
>JACPTJ010000574.1 GCA_016192835.1 Betaproteobacteria bacterium | reverse complement strand
GTCCATTGACATTTTCCGCTCCTTTTCCCGTCAAAAGAATCTCCAACAGCCGCCCCTTCAGATTCATACCTCGATTGAAATGTACTACCGCCAGTCGACGCGTATCCCCGCAGCCTTGCTCACCTTCGGCCATTTCACCATTTCCGCATTGATGTAATCAAGAGTAATCAAGGGGCGAGACTTCGCCGGGCCGAAAAGCGGGCTGCGGTCGCAGCCCGTAAGCTGGCCAATTGATCCCGGATATGTGAACATTGACATCTTGTAGCACGGTGAATCTTTGCGTCGGGCGACCTTCTGCCGTGCCGCGAACCTGAAGTCGAGTCGCTCGAATTATCATTACGGGAGAAGAGCCATGAACCACCGGAATCTGTGTGCACTTGCGTTGGTGCTGGGCGCATTCGGTTTTGCCGGCACGGCGCCAGCCCAGCCGTATCCGAGCAAACCCATCCGCGTCATCATTCCGTTTCCGCCCGGCGAGGCGGCCGACATCATTGCGCGGCTTATCAGCCCGATCATGGCCGAGCGGATGGGGCAGCAGGTCGTCGTCGATAATCGCCCCGGTGCCAGCGGCCAGATCGGCCTGGGTTTGCTCAAGAACGCCGCGCCGGACGGCTACACCATCGGCGTGGGTCAGGGCGGCAATCTCGTCGTTGCGCCCCACACCTACAAGAAATTGGCGTACGACCCGCTCAAGGATTTTGCGGGCGTCGCGCTCAACGCGACCAATTACCTGGCCGTGGTCGCCAATCCCAACACTCCGTTCAAGAATGCGGCCGAAATGATCGCGTGGGCCAAAGCGAATCCCGGAAAACTTTCGCTGGCGACCAACGGCGAAGGGGGTTATCCGCACCTCGCATTCGAGTTACTGGCCTCAATGGCGGGCTTCAAGTTCCTGCATGTCCCGTACAAGGGGGCGATGCAGATCGCAACCGATGTGATCGCGGGCCAGGTGCAGTTGGGGGTAGGCTCCTACACCAGCCTGTCGCCGCACGTGCAATCCGGCCGCATGCGGCTGATGGGGGTCACCAATCACGTGCGCGTGCCGACCAATCGCGAACTCCCGATCTTCGCGGACGTGGTTCCCGGATACGACATGCGCGGCTGGTTCGGCTATATTGCGCCGGCCGCGACGCCGCGCGAGATCGTCCGGCGCCTCAATGAAGAAGTCAACCGGGCGATGCAGCAACCCGAGGTCAACGCCAAGCTCGTCGGGGCCGGTCTGATCGTTGCCAACGAGTCGGCCGAGTTCTTTGACGAATTCATCAAGACCGAATACGCCAAGTACGGCAAGATCGTGCGCGGCATCGGCCTGAAGCCGCAATAAGCGCGGATCAATTCTCACCGCGATCTCCGAATAGATTTCGGTCGCCTCCGGGTGGCAATGATACGGACTCACCTGGCCGGGCTCCCAACAGGCGACCGTCACATCGCCCTCGGCGATCCGGCCGAGCACCTTCTCAATGTGCTGTTGCGGATTCCACTCCTGTTCCTCGTGCAAACTGAAGACCTGCATTGCCCCCCTTACACTTCAGTATCTACCACCACCTCGTTGTGCTCGACATGGAACTTATGATGATGCTGATCCGATACCCATTCCGTAAAGTCCAATATTTCTTTGAACTTCGGGTCGTCTGCTCCGACAACGTACGGTTGCGCCCGGCGATTAATGAAAGCGGGCAAAAACGAAACCCGATCTACGCCTTTCTTGCTTATAACAATCTTCGGGACCATAGTCATACGACAGTGCGACGGGAAAAAATATCTGCCATTTGGCGGCAGGCATTCCGGATCGAGTCGATGCCAGACCAAGTTCCAGTCAAACGTCCCCGATGAGGTCTTGGGGGACCCGGTAGTCATAAAATTGCCAATGCTGTAGAAGCAAACCTTACCCTGGTAGACCTCCACTGCCTTAATGCAGTGGGCGTGGTGCCCCAATATAAGGTCGGCCCCGGCCTCTATTGCCGCGTGAGCAATCGGGGGCTGATACGTGCAAATTGTCTTGGCGACCAAGCGCAGTCCCCAGTGGATCGATAGAATCACCACGTCAGCCTGTTGTTTCGCTTTACGGATGTCCTCCTGAAGCGCGTGTAAATCGTCCTCGTAGGGAACCGTGACAATCCTGGGGGGTGTGCCTGGCTGAAATTCCTCGGGAACATAGTGCGTGTGAGCGCGCAATGGCGCGACGCCGGCCTTACCTTTTCCCGCCGCCTGACCGTCGCGCAAAACCGAGCAATACGCGAGAATTGCTATCTTTACGCCGTTCCGCTCGACGATCGCGGGGCGCCGGGCCTCCGCTTCGTTCCTGCCGGCTCCAATGACAAGTTTTCCCATTCCACGGAAGAGCTCGATCGTATCCAGCAGCGCATCTGGACCCCAATCCATAGCATGGTTGCTCGCAAGGGACACTACGTCGATACCGGCGGCATTCCAGACGGAAGCCATGCGTGGATGTAAACGACTATGTTCCCCGCCGGGCCCATACGAAAACTGTGGAGCCCAGCCCCTTTCAGAATACGTTCTCTCACATTGCCCTAGACGCAAGTCGGCCTCCTGAAGCACCGGCGCGATAAGCTCGGCAAACTCTTCTGTTGGCTCGTACACGGGGCCTGTATCCCCACCGGCCATGAGCGTCACGGTGGCTCCGTTTTTCTCAGTCATACCAACCTCTTGTCCTCAGGTTTCCGTCAAGCGCGCAGATTCTCCCCTTCCCTCCACGACAATCGCGTCGAACGCTTCGTTGACATCAGTCTGCTCTTCGATTCTCCGCCATTGACCTAAGGCATCGGCAGTACGGCGGCCCCCGAGTCTTGGCTCACATTGCCGCACGAATTTTGTGGCGAGTTCCTTTGCGGAAACAGGGTTATCCTCATGGCCAAGCGGATTGACGATATTGACCTCGTACGATCTACCCGCACGATCTTTCGCGGTCACCCGCATACGAACTGTGCGAGGGAAATCTTTTTCGAATTCTTCATTGACGCGTACCTTGACCAGATTCATTAGCGGGCGAATCGATGGGTCACAGTACGACTCCGGCACAAACGCCCTGTGGTCAATATCACCGTGCCGCAATGTCCACGCGAGAATATAAGGGAGGCTGTGATCCGCGGTCTCACGCGTTCGCGGATCCCATTTTGCCGGCTCGCTGCCACTTTCGTGCCATGCAGACCAATACGTGTCGACGTCGACGCTGGCAAGCTCCTCCGGCAGTACCTTATTGCGAAGCTCAATAGCCGCCCAGACCAATGCCTGCATGTTGTAGACAACTGGCCAGTACTTGATTTTAGCCCTCGGAATAAAAAAATCAGCCTCCTCCCTTCCAAAGGGCGGCAAATCGATCGGCCCCGTTATTAAATCGAATAACCCATGGCGTCCAACAAATGGCGCCTCGGGTCCCGTCATGCCGGCAGCCGCCAACTGTACACCGAAGACGGCGTTTCGCACGGCATAAGCAGTAGCAGCCCCCTTCCACATCGAAAGCTGACCGGCACGAGTTGCACGCATTGGCATATTGCCCACCGCGGTAATCGCGATGGCATGTCGCGCCACTTCGCGATTCAAACCCAACAGGTTTACCAAGCTGGCGGCAGCACCAACGCTTATGCCAAATCCCTGATCCCAGCCACGTTCGCGAAGCCGCGCGGCCATCTGCACCCGGATAAAAATCTCATATGCGACCACAGCGGCCGTGAGGAGTTTCCTACCCAGTGCCTTAACCTGCGGCGCTACTGCAAACAACGCGCCCAAACTATCGCTAGGGTGGCCTCCGGGGTACGTGTCATTGAAATCAAGGTTGCGGATCATGCAGGAGTTTATGAACGCAGCCGCATCGGCTGCCACGACCTGCGTGGATGCCAAAATCCGTCCGGACACCTCCTCACGAGGAGCGCGGCCAGCGAGCGACAGCCCGATCTGTGCGGTATCGCAGTTGTATGCATTTATGGCGCAACCTATCGAATCAAGGAGGCGCTCCTTGCCTGCTTTAATCGCGTTGGCAGGAAGATCATTGAACGACAACTCAGCGGCGAACTCAGCGAAGCTCTCTAAAATGTTGTCCAACCCTTTTCCTCCCAGTACCTTGCGCCCCGCCACGCTGGACGCTTGGCACTCCGCAACGCGAGCCGATCCTATAGTGCCCCTTGGACTTAACGACGCTTGTCCGTCCGAAGATTAATCGCGCGGACCAGCGCCTCGTATTTCTTGACGCGGGCCGCGAGATAGTTCCGATACTCTGCCGGCGTGCTCCCTACCGGCTCTGCACCTATTGTATTCAGCCAGGCATCTACGTCGGGTTCTCTTAGCATCCGGGAGACGGCCTGATTAAGCACCGCGATCTGTGCCGACGCCATACCAACCGGCGCCAGCAGGCCATACGATGAACTGAACTCATAGTTTCGTACCCCTGCCTCCTCGAATGTCGGCAGGGTGGGGAAAGAATGGGTTCGCTTCGCACCGGTAGTGGCTAGTGCTCTTAGTTTGCCTTCCTTTGCGAAGCCAAGCGCGCTCGCCGGACTGAGAATCATCGTCTGGACTCTTCCCGCCACAAGGTCAACCACCGCGCCTGAAATGCCGCGGTACGCCACATGAAACAGATTCACCTTTGTGTTGATTTTGAAGAGCTCAAGCGACAGGTGAGACACGGTCCCAATACCCGGTGAGCTGTAATTAATTTCGCCTGGCCTTGCTTTAGCCAACCGGATCAGGTCTCCGACCGACTGTACCGGCAGCGATGGATGCACCACCAATACAAACGGAGTTGACGCAATCAATGATATCTGCGAGAAATCTTTCATGGAGTCATACGGCAGCTTCTCGCGCAGAGCTGCGTTTATGGCGTGCGTATCGTTTACAAACAGAATTGTGTATCCATCGGACGCCGATTTTGCGGCTAATTCCGTCGCAATAATATTGCCTGCCCCCGGCCGGCTATCCACAACGAACTGCTGTTGCAGAATGCTTGACAACTTTGCGCCAAAATACCGCGCAACAGAATCACCACCGCCCCCCGCCGAAAACGGTGAAACCAGGCGCACGGGTTTGCTTGGATATTCCTGCGCAATACCCCCGCGCGAAATCATTAGAAATCCGGCGAGGGTAATTAGAATCAGCATTCGAGAGGTTATCTTGCTCACGCGCCATTTCTTGAACATTTCTCCTCCTGCAGGCCAATCAGAAAATCTCCGAAGTAAATCGACAGGCGGCCGGGTGCCGCGGGGCAAAACCCGAGGAATTAGCTATACGTGTTGTGGGAAAAGCTTCTGCTCTTTGATCTCCGTTTGTAAAGCTTCAAGAGCCCCCTCAACGATAGCGCGTCTTAATGCCTTTTCCGCTTTTGGATCCAGATCTCTGTCTCCCATGGGAATACCGACTCTCGGGGCAGGTATGATCCGATTTGAACCCAACGTTTGGGCCACCGACGTGATGGAACATACATGAGCACTGGGTATTCCAGCTCGTTCCAATTCCTTAACTAACGCTGCACCGCAGCGTGTACTGGTTCCTCAGGTGGAGGTCAGGATAGCCCCCGACACCCCCCCTGCTTTAAGCTGCTCGGCTATCCCTTTCCCTATCTTTTCGCTGCTCTTTACAACACTCGCCAGGCCGGAAGTACTGTAGAACCGGTCATGAAGTTTTCCAATTACGCCTTCTTTTTCCAAATCTCTCATAACATCTACGGGAAGAAGACGGTTAGGATCTTCATTAACAAAAACTTCATCGTATCCACCATGAACTACTTCGTAACCATCACGGTTAAGAGGATCGACTAAATTGATGCTGTAGGCACCAAACCGAGTCGCATGCCTGTTTTCAATTCTGTCCGGATTACCCTTAGGCACCAACCCACCATCTGTTACCAAGGCTATTGTTGCCGAGCTGATATCCTTGATCCTGGGTGCCGGTTCTATCCGATCGTATTTCGGAAGAGTAACCTCCGATTCAAAAGGCTCTCCCTCAAGCTTTGCCAACAACATAGAAACAACCCGTTCGGCACCCGTTTTCTCCGCCATCACATTAACCAATAAACCGCGCGAGAAATAGCCTCCCTCGGACGGTCCACCCACATCCTGATTGGTGGCAAGTCTTAACGCCATACCCACCATCCTGGAAATCGCCTCAGCCATTCCCGCGACCGTCTCGCCTGTCTTTACGATATACACATTCCTCGAAAAAAGGTCCACACCTGGATTTTCTTCGTGCATTCCGGTAACCGCTGGAATGCCAAGCCTATTTTCTACCGCCTTACATACAGCGCCGCAAGCGATGCCATAACGACCTGAATCAAACGCCGGGCCTGCTATCAATACATCCGCTCGATAGGACCTGAGCAACTGAATCACTTCCTCGGCTGCCCCCTCCATTTTCTCGGCAAAGTAGTTGTCGCCACAAATCACAGTGGCCACTACTTCCCCCTGACCGCCCAGCGCGCTCTGGATAGCTCTCCCCGGCCCTATAGGACCGTTCCTGACCTGAGGCCCCACATCAGCTTTATTTTCCCCACCGACTCCGCCAAAAAACTGATTCAAATAATGTACGACCCGTATGACTCGCGTTTGCATTTTGCTACCCCCCTCTGCTTCAAATCCCACCAGATATGCTAGTGCCGAACCGCGGTTATTCTTGAATTTCCCAGCTGACTTAACGCACCTTTGATTGCCGAAACCGCCACCTCAATATTACCGTTTACAGGAATTCCCCCAGGCAGGGAAACAGGGTCTCCAATAATCCTGTCAACCGCCGGTAATTTATGTTTCATGTACGTGGTCCCCATGTTGACTATGGCATCCACCCCCCGCATATTAAACAAAGTATCAGCACCCAGGCTGGTATCACTCTGATCTGCTCCATGAAGATACATGGCATAAGCAGTTTTTACCCCAAGTTCCTCACATCTTTCGGCAGTCCGGGCAGGGACTATCTCCTCGGCTCCCATTCCAGTCTTATTCAAGACCACTCCATCCACTCCAAAAATACGCTTGGCTATATTGGCTACCACGGTCGCTGCTCGCTCATACTCGTATTCACTATCGGGTGCCGTAGTAATAATAACGCCAGTAAAACACAAGTCCTTCCCGTGCCTTCGATAAAGCTCTTTAATTATCGGATGATTCTGGATTACATACGTCTCTATACCCGCGGCTCTATAGGGACTGATTATGGCACCGTCTAAAACCTCGTTTGGATGTATTACTGTAGGTAAAGTTTTATCGATGTTACTGCCATATAAGATAGGCTCCCCTGTTATCGGCTCGTGTTTAGTAGATAGCACCGCAAATATATAAGCCACCTTTGGTAGATTTCCCAACCCCTTTGCCACTTCCGGTAGAGGAGGAAGATCGTAAAACTCATTTTCATCTGGCTTCAGACCCTCCCCGGTTTTAGCCAGGTAAACTGCAGTTTTTAGCCCGGCAATCTTAAGAGCCTTTGCGTAATCCGGTAAATTCAGCCCAGCTGACGGGTAAGGTAGCACCACGATATTATGCGTTTTCCCATAAATACCGATCTCCGCAGCAGGTCCCGACATATCGATCATTCCCCCGATCGGGTCCTTGAGAAATGCGCTCCCCCCGCTCATAACCACTGCCGCGCCTCGAAGCACACAAGTACTTCCCTCACCAACGTTACCCTGCCTACCCAAGGTGCCAGCGAAATCATTACCACTCCCTCTGGTCTTGGCCCGAGGTTCAATAACGTCAGCAACCTGCAGTATCCTGCATTTGTCGCCGGGATGTGCCAACTCAATATCAACACGACTGAGTCTCCTATCCTCTTGCAACAGCCCTTGGAGTTCACGGCGGTTTATAGAAAGCACGCCACCACTAAGCGAAGTCTTCTCGGCAAACTGAACATCCTTTATATTGAGTATATCGAGCTCAAGTCTCATAGCTACCTCCCCCTTGGAGGTAAGATCAAAAAAGTCTGCATTACACGGGCTGAGGAGGATTGACACGCGTTGCCCTGTGTTGAGAACAATCATACTCCTGATGGACGACGTAATTTGTACGGGCTACACTCCAAAATCTGGCGCCGCTTGCGTGACCGCGTATGCGCCAGACCTGTCACATGCTGCGGTCGCCCGGAGGAAAACACGTGAGTCCCTCGAAAGCACCACTTTGGCTTGCCCTGCTCGCTTTGCTGACGTGTCCGCTGCCGGTCCTGGCCCAGGATTATCCCGAGAAGAATATCCGGCTGGTGGTAGCGTACGCAACCGGCCCTTCCTACACCCTGGCACTCCTGCTCGCGGAAAAACTGCGCGAGTCGCTCGGACAGTCGGTCGTGCCTGATTTCAGGGCGGGAGCCGGCGGAAACATCGCCTCCGAGCTGGTCGCCAAAGCGCCCTCTGACGGCCATACGCTGTTGCTGACGAGTGTGACAATCGCGATCAGTCCCAGCCTCTTCCCGAAGCTGGGCTATGACACGTTCCGGGACTTCGCGCCGATCACGCTGCTTACGACGATGCCCAACGTGATGGTCGTTCATCCTTCGGTGCCGGCGAAAAACCTCGCCGAACTGGTGAAGCTGGCGAAAGCGCACCCCGGCAAGCTGAACTTCGGCTCAGGCGGCGTCGGCACGAGCAGCCAGCTTGGCAGCGAACTTTTCAAGACGCTGAACAAGTACGGCAAGATCGTGCGCGGCATCGGCCTGAAGCCGCAGTAAGCGCATCGCGGGATCAGTTCTCACCGCGATCTCCGGCGAGTTCGCGCGGCCGGATCAGCCAGAACGCCGCCAGCGCGAGCAACATCAGGAGAGCCACGACGAGGAACGCCGCGCCCCACGCGACGCGCGACATGCCGCCGGCGAGATCGAGGGTGAAGCCGATCATCAGCGGCCCGACGAAGCCGCCCGCGTAGCCCAGCATCGAATGCACCGCCAGCGTGGCGCCGCGGCGCGAGGGCTCGGCGGTCCCGGCCGCGCCCGCTGTCAGCGACGACGAATCCAGCCACACGATAAATCCGTAGAGCAGCAGCAGCACCACGGCAACCGGGTACGACGCGGTGCCGAGGAACCCGATGCTGCCGCCGACCACGATCGATGCGATCATGGCAAAGGCGATGAGCTTGCGCCGGCCCCAGCGGATAGCCGTCTCGTTGCCGAGGACGCTGGCGGCCGTGCCGATCAGGCCGAGGACGGTCACGACCAGCGTCGGAGAAAGCCGCGTCTCGCCGGCGCCGGTGCTCAGCGCGACGTACGCGAGAAAAGCCACGCCCCAGCCCCGCAGCGCGTTCATCTCCAGCGTGTGAATGCAGTAGGCGAGCGCGTAGGCCATGGCGGAGCGATTGCGCAGCACGGGGCGGAAATCGAAAAGCCCCGGTCCGTCGCCGGACGGCGGCGCCGGCTGTTTGCGGCGCGGCACCGATAGCGCCGCAATCGACCACGCCGCGCCCGCACTCAACGCGGCCACGAGGAAGGCGGAGCGCCAGCCGTAGAGTTCGGCGAGCAGCCCCGCGCACGAGAACGAAAGCGCGCCGGAGATGCCGATGCTCGCGGCGTGCCCGGTCACCGCGCGCGACATGAGCTTCGCATCGACCTGGTCCGCAAGCAGCTTGAGGCCCGTCATGTAGGTGCCCGCCCAGCCGATGCCGGTGAGCGCGCGCGTTGCAAGCGCTGACCAGAAACCATCGGCAAGCATGCCGAACAGCAGATGGCCCGCGATCGTGCAGCCGACCCCGAACAGATACACGAGCTTTGCGTCGACGCGGTCGGTCAGAGTCACGAGGATCGGCACCGCGACCAGATAGGCGGCGTAGAAAATGGCCGTGACCCAGCCGGCCTCGCTGTTCGTCAACCCCCACAGCGGCATCATGGTGGGCAGCAGCGCCGGCCAGAAGAAAGCCCCGATCTGGACCAGCACCTGCGCCGCGCACACCACCGCGACGAGACGCCCTCCAGACAAGCTTCGAGCCGGCATGTGCTTCTTTTTCGTGTTGTGCCGAGGCCGCGAAAGCTTACTTCACTTCGGCGCTCAAGCTCTCGGGAAACTTTCTGAAATACTCGATATCGTCGTCCGACCGCTTCCATCCTGGGCATGTCCCCCAGGAGGCGCGGCGGGCGAACATGGCGGCGCCGTAGCGCACCCGAAACAGCAAGGTGCGTTGCGGCCCGTTGCGGTACTCGTGCACTTCGCCCCGCGGATGCACCACAAACGATCCGGGCACGACATCAACGGTGCGCTCGGGCGTGCGCATCTTTCCGCCGCCCTCGAAGCAGAAATAGATTTCGGTCGCCTCCGGGTGACAGTGATACGGGCTCACCTGGCCGGGCTCCCAGCAGGCGACCGTCACATCGCCCTCGGCGATCCGGCCCAGCACTTTCTCAATGTGCTTTTGCGGATTCCACTCCTGTTCGTCGTGCAGACTGAAGACCTGCATTTCTCGCTCCTCTGAATCGCCCGGAATCAATAGGTAGTAACCAAAACAAACGAAGCAGTTGGAGTGCGTGTCATGAAATGTCCCCCTTATTCGAATCCGGATTTCCGGCATCAAGGCCCAATGAACTCCGCGCGCCTCCTTGGAAGTCTGACTATCGCTGGTCCCCGGTGAATGGCGGTCTAGTGCTGGGCGATTATTCCGGAGTGATGCCGAGCGGTTTGACGACTTTGTCCCACTTGGCAAGTTCAGCCGTGATCAGTTCCCCGAACCGGGCGGTCGTGGCATCAACGACCTCGATCCCGACGCCGAGGAGCTTTTCCCTGATTTCAGTCTGTCGCAGCGCGACCTGCACCACGCTATGCAACCGGCCGATCGCAGCCTTGGGTGTTGCGGCCGGCGCTACCAGGCCATACCAGCCGCTGACGGCGTAACCGGGCAATCCCGATTCCGCTATCGTCGGCACGTCCGGCAGGGCAAGGCTGCGCCGCGCGGTCGTCACACCGAGGCCCTTGATCCTGCCGGTCTGCAGGTGAGGCCGCGCGACGGCAACGGTGGAAAAGAAAACCGAGACTCTGCCGCCAAGCAGATCCAGCATCGCGGGGTTCCCGCCCTTGTAGGGCACGTGCAGCATCTTGATCCCGGCCAGCGAATTGAACAGTTCCGCAGCCAGGTGCGTGAGGTTGCCGATGCTCGAGGAGGCGTAAGCGATTTGTCCCGGTTTGCTTTTGGCGAGCGCGATGAGATCAGCACTCGACGCAAGCGCGAGCGAGGGATGCGCCACCAAAACGTAGGCGCCATCGCCGACAAGCGCAATCGGCGCGAAATCGCGCGCCGTGTTGAACGGCAGATTGTGATAGAGGCTGGGATTGATCGCGTGACCGGCTGCAATGATCAGTATCGTGTGGCCATTGGGCGCCGCAGTTGCCACCAGTTCCGAACCGATGATGGTATTCGCGCCGCCGCGATTGTCGACCACGACATTCTGGCCAAGCTGCGCGCCCATGCTCGGCGCGAGCAGCCGCGCCACGATGTCGTTGGCGCCTCCCGGCGGGTACGGCACCACCAGGCGCACCGGCCGCGAGGGAAACTGCTGCGCAAAACCCGGCAAGGCGGCACATGCAACGGCAAGAAGCAGCAGATTCAACAGGCGTTTCATGTAACCTCCTCCAGGCTGCGATGAACACTAAACGGGATCGGAGTTGCAAAAGCTTCCGCCTCGCCCGCGCCGCCGTCAAGCAACATATAATAGTTACCTATCCATCGCCACTTCCGCAGCGGCTGATCGACAACCAACCACAGGGGTGTAAAACATGAGCAGGAAGATTGCCGTACTGGGTGCAGGTGCGATCGGCAGCAGCGTCAGCGCCGATCTCACGAAGGCGGGTCTGGACGTCACGGTCATCGACCAGTGGCCCGCGCAAGTGGAAGCGATGAAATCAGGCGGCCTGCGCATCCAGATGCCGGACGGAGAGCTGCAGGTTCCAATCCGGGCGCTCCATCTGTGCGACCTCTCCTCGGCCAACATGGAATTCGATATCGTGTTTCTCGCGGTCAAGTCGAACGACGATCGCTGGATGGCGGAACTCATCAAGCCGTATCTCAAGAGCGACGGCGTGCTGGTTCCCGTCCAGAATGGCTTTAACGACGACTCGATCGCCTCCATCGTCGGCCGCCAGCGCGTGGTGGGGTGTGCCCTTGAACTGTCGGCGGAAATATTCATGCCCGGGCTGGTGAAGCGCAACACCACCCACAAGACCACGTGGTTCGGGGTGGGCGAACTCGACGGTTTTTACACCCCGCGCCTGCAGGAGATCGAAGCCATCCTGGGTAACGTGGGCCGGGTCGAAGCCACCGGCAACATCTACAGTACCCGGTGGACGAAGCTCATCGCCAATACGATGGTAATGGGGCCGTTCGGACTGTTGGGCCTCGTGACCTCGGAGGCGGCCAGCCTGCCCGGCATGTTCGACATCTCCGTGCGGCTCGGCAAGGAATCCGCCACGGTGGGCGAAGCGCTCGGCTATCGCATGGAGCCGATATTCGGGCTGCGCGCCGACGAGTTCGCTGGTTCCATCGACGAGAATCTGGTGATCGCGATGAAGACGCTGGTGGGCCATGTAGGCCGTGGCCGCACCGCCCCCATTCACGATCACATCAAGGGCCGCACGAGCGAGATGGAGTTCATCCCCGGCGTGGTGGCTCGTAAGGGCAAGGAACTCGGAATCCCCACCCCGTGCAACGACGCTGTCCTCGAGATCGATCGGCAGATCAACAAGGGCCTGCTCAAGATGGAAAGCTCGAACTTCGAACTGCTTAAGCGGGCTATAAAGCAGCCCGGGTAAAGCAAACATGGATAGGATTGCGCGCAGGCAGGCGCGATGCATAACGTGCCGAGCACGCACGTCAGTTGTAAGCGGTGTATAAAGAGTGTATACGATTCTTTCGCCTGCAGGGACAGCGCGTCTTCCGCGCGGCGGGCCGAATCTCACAAAACAATGGATGGGAAACATGTTCGCTCGAAGCGGTGCGGCTGTAGCCCTGGCATTCGTGATGCTGTCGCAGACAGGCACGACGGTCCATGCTCAATCTTACCCGGCCAACCCAATTCGCTATATTGTTCCCTTCCCACCCGGCGGCGGCGCAGACTTGGTAGCCCGCTCGATCACCCAGAAGATTACAGAAACCACGGGTATTCGGTTCGTGGTTGATAATCGGCCGGGGGGAGGAACGATCGTGGGCGCCGAGCTCGCCGCGCGCGCCGCACCCGACGGGTACACCATATTCCAGGGAAATAACACTTCGCATGCGATCAACCCCAACGTGCAACCGAAGCTGCCCTATGATCCTGTAAAGGATTTCGCACCGGTCACCAGACTTGCGTCCTTTCCCAATATCCTGGTGGTGCACCCGTCGTTGCCGGCGCGTTCCGTAAAGGATCTCGTCGCGCTCGCAAAAGCGCGTCCGGGGCAGCTGAACTACGGGTCGCCAGGAAACGGAACGCCGCCCCATCTTGCCGGCGTCATGTTCAGTGATGCGGCCGGCATCGACATGGTCCACGTTCCATACAAGGGGAGCGTTCCTGCGCTCAATGCCTTGGTGACCGGAGAAACGCACCTGATGTTCGGCAGCTTGGCCGCGACTCTTCCATTCGTCAGAAGTGGGCGGTTGCGCCCCCTTGCTGTGACGACCCTGCAACGATCGCCGGCGATTCCAGAAATGCCTACCATATCTGAATCCGGTTATCCGGGTTTTGAAGTGAGTACCTGGCAGGGATTGTTTGTGCCGGCCGGAACCCCGCCGTCGATCATAACGCGCCTGAACGCGGAGTTTGCAAAGGTGCTGGACGCGAAGGAGTTCAAATCCTGGATGTTGAACCAGGGCGCAGATGCGGCATCCACTACGCCTGAAGCGTTTGCCGCGTTCGTGAAGTCCGAGCTCGCGCAATACGCAAAGGTGGTCAAAAAGGCGGGGATGAAACCGAATTAAGTCACCGCTTCCCTATTGCAACAGGAAATGGGGTCGGGGTCGTTTATCGATAGCCATCCGATCCCGGACTGGTACCAACAAATCATTGCAGCTCCACATTGGCTTCCTTGATGACTTTCGCCCACTTCGCGATTTCCGACTTGATGAGCGCGGTGAATTGTTGGGGTGTGCCGCCGACCGGGTCCGCGCCCAGTTCTGAAATGCGCCTGCTCACATCCGGAAGCTTGAGAATGCGCGAGGTTTCGATGGCGAGCTTGTCGACGATGGCCTTCTGCGTGCCGGCAGGCGCGAGCAGCCCGAACCACGCGCCCGAGTCATAGCCCGGCACGCCGGACTCGGCAATGGTGGGAAGATCGGGCGCAGCCGGCGAGCGTTTCGCGGGGCTCACCGCGAGGGCGCGGATCTTGCCGGCCTGCACCTGCGGCAGGTACACCGGCATGTTGTCGATGGTGACCGAAATCTGCCCGCCCATCACGTCGGCAAGCACGCCGGCGCTGCCCTTGTACGGGATATGCACGAGGTCGGTCCCGGTCATGCTTTTGAACAGCTCCATCGACAGGTGCGCGGTGCTGCCGTAGCCCGGCGAGCCGTAGTTGATCTTTCCCCGGTTGGCCTTGGCGTAGGCGATCAGTTCCTTGACGTTTTTCACCGGTACGGCATTGTTGACCACCATGATATTCGGCACCATGGCCACCAGGCTGATCGGCGCAAAACTACGCAGCGAATGCCAGCTGAGGTTTCGGTAGAGGTTCACGTTGATACCGTGCGTGCCCGAAGTGCCCATGAGCAGCGTGTAGCCGTCGGGGGTCGACTTCGCCGCCAGCTCGGTGCCGATGTTGCCCGCGGCCCCCGGGCGGTTCTCGACGATCACAGGCTGCCCCCAGCTCTCGGTCATCTTCTGGCCGATGATGCGCGCCAGGATGTCGGTGGTGCCGGCCGGCGTATAAGCAACGATGATGCGGATGGGTTTGCTGGGGTAGGCGTCAGCAGCCAACACCTGACCCGCGGCTGCCAAGGCGATGCAGCCCGGCATGACAACGCGTAAAAAAATATTCATGCGATCCTCCCCTCAGATTCAGCACGCTGCGTGCAATATCATATTCCATTGTAACTGCTCAGGCAGCGCAGGCCCCGTGTCGAGAACAATCATACTCCCGATGGACGACGTAATTGGTACGGGCTACACTACAAAATCTGGCGCCGCTTGCGTGACCGCGCATGCGCCAGACCTGTAACGCGCCGCAATCGCCTGGAGGAAAACACATGCGAATGTCAACGGCACCGCGTTGGCTTACCGTGCTGGCGGCACTGGCGTGCCCGCCGCCGGCGCTGGCTCAGAATTACCCCGAGAAGAACATCCGGCTGGTGGTAGCGTACGCAACCGGCCCTTCCTACACCGTGGCTCTCATCCTTGCGGAAAAACTGCGCGATTCGCTCGGACAATCGGTCGTGCCCGATTTCAGGGCGGGGGCAGGCGGAAACATCGCCTCCGAGCTGGTCGCCAAAACGCCCCCTGACGGCCATACGCTGTTGCTGACGAGTGTGACCATCGCGATCAGTCCCAGCCTCTTCCCGAAGCTCGGGTATGACACGTTCCGGGACTTCGCGCCGATCACGTTGCTTACGACGACGCCCAACGTGATGGTCGTTCATCCTTCGGTGCCGGCGAAAAGTCTCGCCGAACTGGTGAAGCTCGCGAAAGCGCACCCCGGCAAACTGAACTACGGCTCAGGCGGCGTCGGTACGAGCAGCCAGCTCGGCAGCGAACTTTTCAAGACGCTGAACAGGATCAATATCGTGCACGTGCCCTACAAGGGCGCATCTATTGCATTGTCGGCCATGCTGAGCGGTGAAGTCGACATGGTGACCTCGACCCTTCCCGCGACCATTCCGCTCGTCAATTCCGGCAGGGTTCGGGCGCTGGCCGTGCTGGCGCCGCAGCGCGCGGCCACGCTGCCGCAGATACCGACGTCCGCCGAAGCCGGCATGCCGGAGGTGGTCGTAGGCACCTGGTATGGCCTGCTCGCGCCGGCGGGCGTGAAGCCCGCAATCATCGAGCGCCTGAACGCCGAAGTCGCCAAAGTCATGAACACACCCGAGACGAAGAATAAGCTGGCCCAAATAGGACAGGACGTGGCCACCAGCACGCCGGCCGAGTTCGGAAAGTTCGTGCGCGCGGAATATGAAAAGTGGGGACGCGTCATCAAAGAGGCCGACATTCGCGTCCAGCAATAGATAAGGGGACAGACCACTAAGCCGATGGCTTAGTGGTCTGTCCCCTTATAATCAGGAAAGGATTCGACATGCGGCTCAAACCCATATTGATTTCATTTGTACTTGGCGCATTGACGTGCACGCAATGGCTCCCCGCGCACGGACAATCGACGCCACCGTATCCGACCAAACCCATACGCTTCGTCGTGCCCTATCCTCCCGGCGGCACCACCGACCTGGTGGCGCGCGGGATCGGGCTGACGCTCGGGCCGCGGCTCGGCCAGCAGGTGGTCGTCGACAATCGCGGCGGCGCAAGCACGATCATCGGCGCCGAAGTGGGCGCGCATGCGGCTCCCGACGGTTATACCCTGTTGCTCGTGACGCAAACGACTTTGTCGATCAATCCTAACGTCTACCCCAAACTGCCTTATGACGCCACGCGCGATTTTGCACCGATCACCCCCGCCGTCTATTTCCCGTATGTGATCGCCGCCCATCCTTCGGTGCCGGCGAATTCCGTCAAGGAGTTGATCGAACTTGCCAAAGCGAAACCGGGAACGATCAAGTATTCGACGCCGGGGACCGCTTCGACCAACCATCTCGCCGGTGCGCAATTCGAATCGCTGACCGGCACCCGGCTCGTGCATGTGCCGTACAAGGGATCGGGACCCGCGTTTACCGGCATGCTCTCCGGCGAAGTCGATCTCATCATCACGGGCATCGCGACGGTGCTGCCGCAGGTGAAAAGCGGCCGGGCCAAATTCATCGCGGTTTGCGCTGACAAGCGTCTTGCGAACTGGCCCGAGATTCCCGCGGTCGGAGAAACTCCCGGGCTCAAAGGCTACGAAGGCGGCACGTGGTTCGGCGTGGTGACGCGCGCCGGCACGCCGCGAGCGATCGTGCAGAAGCTCAACAGGGAAATCGTCGCAACGCTCGCCACTCCGGATCTCAGAGAGCGCTTTACCGCGGTCGGTTTCGAGATTCGCACGAGCACGCCGGAGGAGTTCTCTCGCTTCATCAAGACCGACATGGCGCGCATGGGACAGATCATCAAGGGCGCGGCGATCAAGCTGAACTGATCCCGCAGCGTCCCCGCACGTAACCGCTGACGCTCGAAGGCGGAATAACAAGGAGGAGATGACATGAGCAAGAGCACGGGTCGATTGGGTGTCTGCATGTTGCTGGTTGCGTCGGCGGGCGCTTGCTGGGCGCAGGGGGTTGCAAGCGGTGCGGCCGCGGGTTACCCCGCCAAGCCGATTCGCATGATCGTTGCGCTCGCCGCGGGGGGCGGTGTGGATACCTCCGGGCGGATACTCGGGCAAAAGTTCACCGATGCGTGGGGCCAGCAGGTCGTGGCCGATAATCGGCCCGGCGCGGGCGGCACGATCGCCACGGAGATGGTCGCGCGCGCGACACCCGATGGTTATACCCTGCTGATGGTTTCGATGGGCCACGCCATCACGCCGGCGCTCTACAAACTGAGCTATGACACGATCAAGGACTTCGCCCCGATTTCGCTGTTCGTGCAATCGCCCAGTATCTTGGCGGTGCATCCCTCGCTGCCGGCGAAAAACGTGCAAGAACTGATCGCATTTGTCAAACCGCGTCCGGGCGAGATTCTGTTCTCCTCTTCCGGCAGCGGCAGCGGACAGCACCTGGCAATGGAGTTGCTCAACCGGATGGCAGGACTGCAGCTGGTGCACATTCCCTATAAGGGCACCGCGCCCAGCATCCTCGACCTCGTGGCCGGGCGGGTCTCGGTCACTTCAGCCAGCGCGATTTCGACCATGCCGCATGTGCGCGCCGGCCGGCTGCGGGCGCTGGCAGTTTCGAGCGCGAAGCGATCGCCTTCAGTGCCTGAGCTTCCCACCGTTGCCGAGGCCGGGATCCCCGGATTTGCCGTGGACCAGTGGTACAGCCTGTTTGCGCCGGCCGGGACACCGAAAGAAATCGTCGCCAAGCTCTATGGCGAAATCGCCAAGACCGTCGCACATGCAGGCACCAGGGAACGATTGCTGGCGATGGGGCTCGATCCGGTCGGCATGCCGCCCGCCGAGTTTGCCGCCTATGTGAAAACGGAAACGGTCAAGTGGGGAAAGCTCGTACACGACGCCGGAATCCGCGTGAATTAGCACAGCCCGCAGCGGATAATCCGATGCGTGGCCGCGCGATCACGCATGCAGAAAATCCCACTGCCGCCCCGCGCGTTCGATTATGGCCTCGATATCTTCAGCCAGCACATGACGGGCAGCGGCGAGCTTTTGCGCGGCCTCGCGAACGTGCTCCAGATACGCGGCGCGTGACCCGTAACGCTCGGCGATCGACAACCGCGGATCGCCGCTGCCCTCGCGCTCGGCGCGCGTGCGCGCGAAAGCGAGCGTCGAACCCATCATCTGCATGAGGTCCCCGGGCGCGCCCTGCTCGGGGTGGCGCGGGTTCCAACCGGTGAAAGTGGCAAGCGGCACGGCGAGTTCCGGCGGGCGGATGCCCGCGATCTCGTTGCCGTCCGCGTCAACAGTGGAGACGTACGTTTTATAAGGCGCGCCTGCCGTGGGCGGGTACGCGGCAATGCCGCGTTCAATGTCGGGGCCGAAATCCAGCGGCGTGTGCCGCACCATGCGGCCGGGAAAACTCACGCCGGGCAGTGAGCGGAAAAACGGCTCCAGCGACTCGGCCTCCACCGCTGTGCCTTCGGCCAGGCGCGGAAACGCGCTTGCGGGGGGTTCGACGCCTTCGCTGACCCAGCGATCGAGATTGACGAGCGCGGCACGCATGAGCGGCGCGTAATCCACGATGTTGAAGCGATGCCGGCCGCGGCCGCCGGTGTTGGCATCGGCCACGGGCGGAGGTATGGCGCCCGGCGTATGTTGAGTGCCCGCGAACAAATAAGTGCGCGCGAATTCCGCCGGTTCGGCGTCGCGGGTTCCGGTGGCATCCGTATGGATGAGCGACGCATCGCCGCGCCAATACTCCGCTGAGGTATTGGTGGCGAAGATGCGCGGCACGCGCCCGCGCTGGCGCAGCCGGGCGAACAATCCTGCGTCGTTGAAGGGCGGCAGACTGCCGACCGCTTCATGTGAGTTCAGCGACGGTTGCCCGAAGCGCAGATTGAATTCTCCGCGCCGTCCACCGGCTACGTGCGGCATCACCGCGTCGAACACCATGCGTCCCTGTTCGTCCTCGCCGAGGCCCAGATGCAGCAGGTGGCGCAGCAAGCGTCCGCTCTGCGAGACGCCAAACAAGTAGGCCCGTTCGATTACGCCGGCGCACGGATTGCCGTCCGCCGCAGAAGCCCAGCGCAGGAATGCAGCGGTGTCGCGCACGGCGAGAAAGCCCAAGCCCACGAGCGGCGGATTGGCGGATCGATAGACGACATCGTAGATCGCTCCCGGCGCAAAACCGCCTTGCATCTCGATGTGGCCGGCATCGGAGAAACGCCACGCCGAACGC
>JACPTJ010000344.1 GCA_016192835.1 Betaproteobacteria bacterium | reverse complement strand
AGGTGGCGGCCGGTACGGTCACCGCGGGGGGCTGCCTCGGCATCATGATTCCACCCTCGGTGCTGCTGATCGTCTACGGCGCGACTGCGGGCGTGTCGGTCGTGCAACTCTACGCCGGCGCCTTCTTCCCCGGCATGATGCTCGCGGGAATCTACATCGCCTATATCATCGTGCTGGCCAAGTGGAAGCCGGCGCTCATGCCTCCGCTCGCCGAGAGCGAGCGGCGCGTCCCGCTTCCGCCCCTGGCGCAGACGCTGGCGCAGCGCGGCAGCAATGCGTTGACCGGGTTGTGGCGTACCCTCACCGCAGGCTCCGGCGCTGGCGTTGCGCAACGCACCGTGTTCGGGCAGTTTTTCGTCACGCTGATCCCGGCGCTGTTCGTCGTCGCGGTGCTGGGCCTCAGCTGGCGGGCGGCGACCGCGCCGGTCGTCGAGGTCAACACGGCCGGACTGGTGCAGGCGGGCCTGGAGTCGGAGGAAATCAAGGAGGAAACGACGGGCCTCGCCGGCGCGCCGGATGCGGAAAAGGAATATTCCGGGGCCAAGGAACCTGCTGCCGAAGGCGCAAAGGAAGTTGCTCCGCCAGCCGGTGCGGAGGCGGCGGGACCCGCAGCCGCCGCACCCGAGCGGCTGCCGACGCCGACCGGGTTCTGGATCGTGCTCGGTATCGGCATCGCCGCACTCGCCGTCCTGTACTGGCTGTGGAACTGGGAGCGGCTCGAGGTGTTCAAGCTGCTGCTCGCCTCATTCTTTCCGCTGTCGTTGCTGATTCTCGCGGTACTCGGCTCCATCGTGTTCGGGCTGGCCACACCCGCCGAAGCGGCGGCGGTCGGCGCGTTCGGTGGATTCGTTCTCGCGGCAGTCTATCGCTTTATCGCCCATATGCGTGCGGCGGCGCCTGGGGGCCCGGGCCCCGTCCCCGTAATCTGGAAGACGGTGAAAGAGCTCGGGGTGATCGTCAAGGAATCGTCCTTTCTCACCGCCAAGACGAGCGCGATGGTGTGCTGGCTGTTCGTCGGCTCCGGCATCTTCTCGGCGTCGTTCGCGCTGCTCGGCGGCCAGGAACTCATCGAGAAGTGGGTGCTGTCGCTCGACATGACGCCGGTGCAGTTCATGATCCTGGCGCAGATCATCATCTTCCTGCTCGGCTGGCCGCTCGAGTGGACCGAGATCATCATCATTTTCATGCCGATCTTCATTCCGCTGCTGCCGCACTTCAACATCGACCCACTGTTTTTCGGGCTACTGGTGGCGTTGAACCTGCAAACCGCATTCCTGTCGCCGCCGGTGGCGATGGCGGCGTTCTACCTGAAGGGCGTCGCGCCGCCGCACGTGACGTTGAACCAGATCTTCGCCGGCATGATGCCGTTCATGGGCTTCGTGGTGATCGCGATGATCCTGCTCTACGTGTTCCCCGGCATGGGGCTGTGGCTGCCGGGCGTGCTGTACAGCAGGTAGCGATCAGCGTTCAGCAGTCAGCGGTAAGCCATCAAGCAGCCGTACTGGAGCAGCCGCGAGGCTGCTCCAATGTTTTTGTTTACGACCCTTCATGACGCTCGCTATCGGCAAATCCGCAAACGACGTTGCGCTGCGACGTTACCGCTGGACTGCATTCACACTGGTGGTGCTGGGATTCGTGCTGGCGTTTTTTCACCGCGTTGCGCCGGTCGCGGTCGCGGGTGAACTGCAGCAGGCATTCCAGGTCAGCGGCGCCGCGCTGGGCGGCCTGGCGGCGACTTATTTCTATATCTACGCGGTGATGCAGCTGCCGACCGGGGTGCTGGTCGACACGCTGGGGCCACGCCGGATCGTCGCGCTGGGCGCGGTGTTGGCGGGGATCGGCTCGATCGCATTCGGCATGGCGCAGACGTTGGGCGCCGCCGCCGCAGGCCGCACGCTGGTCGGCTTGGGCGTCTCCGTGATGTTCATCGCGATGCTCAAAATCAACGCGGCATGGTTTTACGACCGCCAATTCGCGACCGCAACCGGGGTCGGAGTCCTGATTGGAAACCTGGGGGCGGTACTGTCTGCGGCGCCGCTCGCGTACCTGGTGACCGTCACTTCGTGGCGCAATGTTTTTGCCGCGGCGGGGATATTATCGCTGCTGCTCGCTGTTGCCACCTGGCTGTGGATGCGCGACAGCCCGCGTGCCGCCGGCCTGCCATCGATGCGCGAGCGCGATGGCCTGCAGGCGCATCCGGAGCGCGCGGGCCACTGGTACCACGGAGCGCTGCAGGTATTGCGCAACCGCGATCTCTGGCCGGGATTCCTGATGATGTTAGGCGCGGGCAGCTCCTACCTTACGTTCGCGGGGCTATGGGCAGTGCCGTACCTGATGCAGGTGCACGGCATGTCGCGCGGCACGGCCGCCGGCCATGCCAGCATCATGCTGCTCGGATTTGCGCTGGGTTCGATCGTGCTGGGATACGGGTCGGACCGCAGCGGGCGGCGGCGTCCGCTGCTGATCGGCAGCCTCGCGCTGCACGTCGCATGCTGGGTGCCGTTCGTGATCGGCGTCGCGTTGCCGCCGGCCGCGAGCTACGCGTTATTCGCAGCGCTTGGGGCGAGCGTCACCGGGTTCACGCTGGCGTGGTCGTGCGCGAAGGAACTGAGTCCGCCCGCGTTGTCCGGGATGTCTACGAGCTTTGTCAACACCGGGCAGTTCATCGGTATCGGAATCCAGCAGCCGCTGGTAGGATGGATCCTCGACCGTGGCTGGCACGGCGAGATGGTCGACGGCGTGCGCATCTATGCGCGTGACGATTACCAGCTCGCGCTCGGGGTGCTGATGGCATTTGCGGCGGCCGGGCTTGCGAGCGCGTTTTTCATGCGTGAAACTTATTGCCGAAATGTAACAGTTCCATGACCAGATTGGAGGAAGCGTGAAACCAAAATTGCTCGTAACGCGGGAAGTGTTTGACGAGACGCTCGACTACCTCGCGCAGCATTGCGAGGTCGAATCGAACCAGCAGGACATTCCACTCGATCCCGGGACCTTGGCACAACGGCTCAGGGACAAGGATGGCGTCGCGTGCTGTCTGACCGACCGCATCGACGACCAGTTGCTTGCGAGCTGCCCGCAGCTCAAGGTGGTGGCCAATATCGCGGTCGGCTATAACAACATAGATCTCGCGGCCTGCACCGCGCGCGGCGTGATGGCGACCAACACCCCGGAAGTGCTTACCGACACCACGGCCGATCTTGCATTCGCACTGATGCTCGCGACGGCGCGGCGCCTGACCGAGGCGGAGGCCTATATCCGCGCGGGCCAGTGGCAAGGCTGGCACCTCAAGCAGATGCTCGGCGTTGACGTGCATCATGCGACGCTCGGCATCATCGGCATGGGGCGCATCGGCCGCGTGATCGCCAGGCGCGCGCAGGGTTTCGAGATGCGCGTGATTTATCACGATCCGGTGCGGCTTGCCGCCGATATCGAGCAGCGACTCAAGGCCACCTATGCGAGCAAGGACGAACTGCTGGCGCAAGCTGATTTTGTCATCCTGCAAATGCCGTATATGCCGCAGACCCATCACCTGATCGGCGCGGCGGAACTGAAAAAGATGAAGCCTAGCGCGATCCTGATCAATTCAACGCGCGGCGGCATAGTCGATGACGCGGCGCTGATCCGCGCGCTCAAGGACGGCACGATCCGCGCCGCCGGCCTCGACACGTTCGAGGGCGAACCGCAGCTCAATCCCGGCTTCCTTGAATTGAAGAACGTGGTACTCGCGCCGCACATCGGCAGCTCGACCGAGGCGACGCGCCGCGCGATGGCCATGACCGCGGCGAAGAACGCGGTCGCGGCGCTGACCGGCGGCACGCCGCCGAATGTGCTCAATCCCGAGGCAAAGTCGAATAAATAGCCACAAGCCACGAACAACGTACCACGAACAACGAGCCATGTACCACAACAACGAAAACGAAGTGACCCCCCTCACCCTAGCCCTCTCCCCCGGTAACGGGGGAGAGGGAATCCTTCACCCGTTCACTTTTCTTCGGGACCCGCCATGAGCTTTACGTCATTTGAACCGGTAACACAGCGCCTGCACCGCTCCGAGCTGGCGGTGCCGGCGTCGAACCCGAAAATGATCGAGAAAGCGAGCCGCTGCGCCGCCGACGTGGTGTTTCTCGATCTCGAGGATTCGGTGGCGCCCGACGACAAGGCGCGCGCGCGCCGCAACGCGATCGCGGCGCTCAACGACATCGACTGGGGCGCCAAGACCGTGAGCGTGCGCGTCAACGGTCTCGATACGCATTACACCTACCGCGATGTGATCGAAATCGTCCCGGTCTGTCCGCGGCTCGATATGCTGTTCATCCCCAAGATCGGCGTCGCCGCCGACGTCTACGCGCTCGACGTGCTGGTGACGCAGATCGAGCTCGAGCAGGGACGCGCCAAGCGCATCGGCTTCGAGGCCATGATCGAAACCGCGCTCGGGTTGTGCAACGTCGAGGCGATCGCGCAGTCAAGCCGGCGTCTCGAAGCGATGTGCTTCGGCTCGGGAGATTTTGCCGCGTCGACCAGCGCGCGCAGCACCACCATTGGCGGGCTGAATCCTGATTACGGCGTGCTCGGCGAAGCGGATGCCGGCGGCCGGCGTGCCTATTTTCAGGCCGATCCGTGGCATGCGGCACAGGCGCGCATCGTGGTCGCATGCCGTGCGTACGGCTTGCGCCCCCTCGATGGCCCTTACAGCGACTTTAACGACGCCGACGGTTTTCGCGCCTCGAGCAAGCGCGCAGCAGCGCTCGGTTTCGAAGGCAGAATGCTGATCCATCCATCGCAGATCGACGCTGCCAACGACATATTCAGCCCCGCGGCGGACGAGGTGGCGCGTGCGCGCCGCATCGTTGAAGCCATGGCGCAGGGCGCGCGCGACGGCAAGGGCGCGGTTACACTCGATGGCCGCATGATCGACATCGCCAACATCCGCATGGCCGAGCGCCTGCTGCGCAAAGCCGATGCGATCGCGAAAAGCCGTGACTGGTGACTGGTGACTGGTGATTGGCGAAAACCCGGTTTTGCTAATCACGAATCACTAATCACGAATCACCGATCTTATATTCCGCCTGCGTGCGGTTCGTGTCACAATAAGCCGCTTATCCGCGCCCCGAGGGCACCCACACGCATGGCGTTTACTTCAGATACCGCCGTCGCACCGACCGGAGCCGCGCTCAGCCAGAGCGCGCCAGCGGTTTTTGCCGAGCAGGTGCGGCTCCTCTACCGGCTGTCCAAGCCTGCCTACGTCGGTACGCTGGTCAATGTGATGGTCATCGCGTTGGCATTGCGAAATGTCGTGCCGCTGCCGTTGCTCCTGAGCTGGGTCGCACTGGTGACGGTGGTGACGCTCGCGCGCTACCTGCTCTTCAAAGCGTATTTCGCGCGACCGCTGCCGGTCGAGGACGCGCCGTTGTGGGCCAACCGCTTCAGCGTCGGCGCGCTGGTAATGGGATGCATGTGGGGTCTGCTGGGCAGCGTGCTGATGCCGCAGGAAGAGATCATGTATCAATTCCTGATCGTGTTCCTGATCGTGGCCATGGTGGCGAGCGCGATGATGGTACTGACGCCGCTGAAGTTGCCGCTCATCGCCTTCTCGATGCCGGCGCTCCTGCCGGTGATTTTCGCGATGTTCGTCCAGGGCGGCGACGTGCACTTCTACATGGGCGTTCTGCTGCTCGTGTTCGTAGCGGTCCTGATGGGCACCTATCCGATCATGCATGAGACGCATGTGGCCTCGCTGCGCATGCGTCTGGAGAACAATGCGCTTATCGAGCATCTGTCCGAGGCCAACCGCAGGCAGACCGGGCAGCTCGAGCAGCAGAAAATAACGGATGAAGCGCTGCGGCAGTCGACCCGGAAGCTCGAGGCGCTGATCGATGCCTCGCCACTCGGAATCGCCGTGTTCGATATGGAGGCGAAAATCCAGCGCTGGAACCCGGCCTTGGAGCGCCTTTTTGGCTGGACTGAACAGGAAGTGCTGAACAAGCCAAACCCGATCTTCCCGCCAGCCATGGCT
>JACPTJ010000385.1 GCA_016192835.1 Betaproteobacteria bacterium | reverse complement strand
CATCGAGCGCGCTGATCACTTGCGCCGGTTGTTCGCGGCATGCTGCGTCTTCATGCTTGCCGAGCTTTTCTTCACCTTCTATGGAGACGTCACCGACATCAATAACCTGCCGGGCCACCTTTACGATGCGATCGCGTATCTCCTGATCTACCAGGCGTTGTCAGTGCGCGGCACCCAAGAACCGTACCAGCGATTGCAGCAATCCCGGCAGCCGCCGCGGGCGAACCTGGAGCGCAGACGGCGTGGGCTCGTTTCCGACTGGTGGAGGGTTGGGCTCTCTCCCGACTGGGACCGCGAGCAGGACGGCGCGGCGGCACAAGCGATGCTCGCGGCTATCGTCGAGAACTCGAACACCGCCATCATCGGTTGCGCGCTCGACGGCACCATCCTGTCGTGGAACGCCGCGGCCGAGCGGATGTTCGGCTGGCCCACAAGCGAAGCGATCGGCCAGCCGGTCGCCATCATCACGCCGCCGCAGCACCATGGTCTGTTGCAGCCGCTGTTCGAGCAGGCGGCGCGTGGCGAACCGGTGGGGCAGATCGAGAGCTGCCACCGGCGCCGGGACGGCACCTGCCTCGACACCGCCGGGACCCTGGTGGCGATCCGGGATGCGAACGGCGAATCCGTTTTTTCCACGCTGACTTTGTGGGACATCACGCAACAAAAGCAACTCGAGCGCGCGATGCAGCAAAAAGCGGCGCTCAATGAGCTGCTCACTGAACGCCTGCAACGGGCGCTCGACGGCTCAAACCTGGCGCTATTTGACGTAGATTTAAACACCGGCGAAGTTTATTTAAGCGAAGCGTGGGCCGCCATGCTTGGCGAAGAGCCCAAGCCCATAATTGATACTTACGAGAACCTCATCACGCGGGTCCATCCCGAGGAAACCGAGCGGGTCAATAAGCAGTTTTACGACGCGCTTAAAGGGCGAATTCCGGCATACGACGTGGTACACCGCGTAATGTCCCGCACGGGAGAATGGAAATGGATTCATAGCCGCGCCAAAGTGGTAGAGCGCGACGAGAATGGCAGGGCCCTGCGCCTGACCGGCGTCAACGCCGACATCACGGAGCGCGTGCGCTCGGAGCAGGAAATCGCGCGTCTGAACCAATCACTGGAGCAGCGCGTGGCGGAGCGCACCCGCCAGCTGGAAGCCACCAACAAGGAACTGGAGGCTTTCAGCTATTCGGTATCGCACGACCTGCGGGCGCCGCTGCGGGGAATCGACGGGTTCAGTCAGCTCCTGCTGCAAAAGTACGCCGGCCAGCTGGACGCGACGGGAAGCGACTACCTGCAGCGCATCCGCCGCGCCGGCCTGCGCATGGCGGAGCTGATCGATGACCTGCTGCAATTGTCCAGGGTGAGCCGCAGCCAGATCAGGACCGAACCGCTGGACTTGAGCCGGTTGGCGCGCTCGATCCTGGCGACGCTGCGGGAACGCGAGCCCGAACGCAGGGTAGTGACCGACGTGCAGGACGGGGTTGAACTCAACGCGGACCCGCATCTGCTCAAGATCGTACTCGAGAACCTGCTGGGAAACGCCTGGAAATTCACGGGAAAGCGCGAGGAAGCAACCATCCGCGTCGAAGCCAGGGAGCAGGACGGCGAGATGGTGGTATTCGTCAAGGACAACGGCGCCGGGTTCGATATAAAATACGCCCACAAGTTGTTCGGGGCCTTCCAGCGGCTCCATGGCGCGGCCGAATTCGAAGGCACCGGCATCGGTCTTGCCACGGTACAGCGCATTATCAATCTCCACGGTGGACGCATCTGGGCGGATTCAACCCTCGGCACGGGCGCAACTTTTTATTTCGTCATTCCACGCGCCTTGCGACACGAAACGACAACCGCATGACAGGGAGCGGCAGCTTCAAACTTGAGAAAACCGGTCGCGGCTTGCGCTACCCCTGAAGCCGCGGTTGCCCGCGATTCCCGTCAGTGGACGGTTTCGCCGATCCTGCCGGCCCAGCTTACCGCTTTCATTTCCGCTGCGGTCAATTCGCCGAGATGCAGGAAGGCAAGCTCGTCAAGGATGCGGTATACGGCCGCGACGTCGTTTTCTTCTTTTTTTTCCACGAGCGTCAGCAGACGTCCCAAGCGCCCGTGACGGGTCAGCAACGCCGATTTCACTTCGTCCGCCAGGCTGAGCTTGCCGACGAGCTCAGGCAATGGCACGCCAAGCATGGTGTCGAGTAGCGACAGGATACCGGTCATGAAGGCGCGGTCCTGGTATTCCTTGTCATAGGACCGGTCTACCTTGGCGATGAGCTCCATCAGCTTTCCGCGGGTCGCTGCCATTTGCATCAGCGGGCTTGCCATGCCCGAGTCGGGTCCGCCGGCGGTGTAGAGCAGTAGTTGTACCCATCGTTGCAGCTGCTTCCTGCCGAGCACCACGATCCCCTGCCTGAGCGAGCTGATTTTCCTCGGCAGGCCGCAGGCCACCGAGTTCACCATGCGCAGGAGGTCGTAGGTCAGGGTCGGGTGATGCTTGAATTCCTGTTCGATATCGGCTGCTTCGGCGTCGTCCCTGCTCAGCTTGAGGAGCCGCAGCAGGGCGAGCTTCGATGGTTCGGCGCGCTTTCCGGAAATGATCTGCGGGCGCGCAAAAAAATAGCCCTGGAACATCTGAAAACCGAGCGCCATGCAGCGGTTCGCCTGCTCCGCGTTGTCGACCCTTTCCGCCACCAGCAACAACGGCCAGGGTTTCAGGGCATCGACGACGCGCGGAAGCATTTCCGCCTCGACCCGCTGCAAATCCACTTTAGCCATGCTGACGATGGGCAACAACGGCTTGATTTTGTCGTTGACCAGCGTGACATCGTCCAGCGCGAGGAGGTAACCGGCCTGCTTGAGTTCATCGCAGCGCTGCACCACTTCGCCGGTAATCTCCGCGGTTGCCCGCAACTCGAGCACCACCTGGGTCTTGGGAAGCAAGTGAATCATGTCGCTCATCAGCAACTCGGGGTTCACGTTGATGAAGCCCCGTTGCTGGCCCAGCACGCTCTCGACTCCCAGATCGATATAAGAGTTGACAATCACGTTCGCCGTCGCGGAAACATCGTCGGCGGCGTTGGCGCCGGCAGTCTGCGCGGAACGAAACGAAAGCTCGTACGCGACGAGGTCGTGTTTGCGATCGAGGATCGGCTGCCGGCCGATAAAGACTTCCTGCATTGCCACTCCATGGGTTAGGGTACCGCCGCTTTCCGGTTACCCATGACCGGGACGGAAAACTGTCCAATCTGATTGTTTAACGGCGGCTCTCCCGGCTTCTTTAATTGGTTTTCGTAGCGCGGGCGCCTCGCCTGCTCCATCAACGAATGCAGGCGAGGCGCCTGCGCTACACAACCGCGCAGCTTCTGGGGTAGCATGGATGCAGGCGCCTTTCGCGCCGGAATCCACCACGCGCTCGATCCGCGCGTCATCCGCGCAGCGTTTGGTGGATTCGGCTGCGCTCCATGCACGATATGCCGTTAGAATAACTGTGCTTGCGGCAATCGTGTACAATCCCGGCACCAGTTCGATGAACTGGGCAAGGTTATCCAGCAGTGGCTCGAAACAGAAGGGGCCTGCGTGCCGGCACGAACCTTTAGGGGCCATGGGCCAATGACTTCCATGCTGACGCAGCCGCGCCAATTGCATGACGCACCGGACCGGCGCGATGCCGGTCAACCCGCGCCGGCCTGCGCCGGATGTGTCGTTGCGGTGGTGCCCGCGCTACCGCCCGGATTCCCCGCTGGAGCCCGGCCGTGACGCCGTATCGCGCCGCCGAACGGCTTGCGGCCATCGTCGAGAACTCGAACGACGCCATCTTCAGCCGTACGCTCGATGGCACGATCCTGTCGTGGAACGCCGGCGCGGAAAGGATGCTCGGCTACACCGAAACTGAAGCGATTGGCAAGCCGGCCACCTTCAATCTGCCGCCGGGCCGGCAATCCAACCTGGCGCGCAACAACGAGAAGCTGCTCCGCGGCGAGGTAACCGCGCCGCACGAGTCCAGCCGACTGACCAAGGACGGGCGGATGATCGATGTCCTGACCAGCCATTCCCCGATCAGGGACAGCGCCGGGAAAATCATCGGGGCCTCCGTCATTCTGCAAGACATTTCAGCGCTCAAGCGCGCCGCGGCCGCGGTGCAGGAGAGCGAGGAACGCTTTCGCGCCGCCTTCGAGCAGGCGGGGGTGGGCATGGCGCTGAGCAGCATGGATTCGCGCGATCCACGCTGGCTGCGCGTGAACCAGAAGCTGTGCGATATCCTCGGCTACACGCGCGAGGAGCTGTTGCAGCTTACGTCACTCGACATCACCCCGCCTGAAGAGCAACAGGTCGCGATCGACCATAACGAGAGACTCTCGCGCGGCGAGATCAAGAACTACTCGCGCGAGAAGCGTTACGTGCGCAAGGACGGGCAGAGCATCTGGGCGGATCTTTCCGTGTCCAGCGTGAGTGGGCCGGACGGCCGCCCGGCCCAAGTCATCTCGGTAGTCCGGGACATCACCGCCAGCAAACGCGCCGAGGAAGCCCGGGCCCAGCTCGCGGCGATCGTCGACAGTTCGAACGACGCCATTGTCAGCGTAAGCCTCGACCGCAAAATATTGTCCTGGAACGCCGCCGCAGAACACCTGTTTGGTTATGCCGCGTCCGAAATAATCGGCCAGGACATGTCGCTGTTTATCCCGCTCGACCGCGCGGAAGAGACTGCTCACAACCGCGCGTTGCTCGCCCAGGGCCACGCCGTGATCGATCGCGAATCGGTGCGCCTGGCCAAGGGCGGACGGCGTATCCAGGTGTCGTTGAGCCAGTCCCCGATCAGGGACGCAAGCGGCGCGGTAGTGGGCATCTCGCTCATCTACCGGGACATCAGCGAGCGCAAGCAAGCGGAGCAAGCCCGCGACAATCTCGCGGCGATCGTCGAGAATTCCAACGACGCCATCATCAGCAGCTCGTTCAGCGGCATCATCCTGTCGTGGAATGCGGCCGCGGAGCGAGTGCTCGGGTATTCCGCCGGCGAGATGATCGGCCGGCCTAACACCTCGATCTATCCGCCGGGATGGACCTCCCGCATCGCACGCAACATCGAGCGCGTGCGCCGCGGCGAGGTGGTTCCGCCGCACGAGTCCCACCGCATGACCAAGGACGGGCGGATGATCGATGTGCTGACCAGCCATTCCCCGATCAGGGATCCCGACGGGAACATCGTCGGCGCCTCGGTCATTCTCCACGATATTTCGGCGCTCAAGCAGGCCGCCGCTGCGGTGCAGGCGAGCGAAGAGCGCTTTCGCGCCGCCTTCGAGCAGGCGGGGGTGGGCATGGGGCTGCGCGCCCTCGATCTCGATCTGAGCAATGCACCCTGGCTGCGCGTGAACCAGAAGCTGTGCGACATTCTCGGCTACACGCGCGAGGAACTGCTGCGGATATCCTCCGCCGACTTCACTCCGCCCGAAGACCGGCAGGCCGCGATCGACTATAACGAGAAGCTCTTGCGCGGCGAGATCAAGAACTACTCGCGCGAGAAGCGTTACGTGCGCAAGGATGGGCGGATCATCTGGGCGGATGTTTCCGTGTCCAGCGTGAGCGGGCCGGACGGCCGCCCGTCCCAAGTCATCTCGGTCGTCCGGGACATCACCGACAGCAAACGCGCCGAGGAAGCCCGCGCCCGGCTCGCTGCGATCGTCGAAAACTCCGGCGACGCCATCATCGGCCGCGCGCTCGACGGCACGATAACGAGCTGGAACGCCGGCGCCGAGCAGGTATACGGCTACACTAGCGGAGAGGCGATCGGCCGCAACGCCATCATGCTGATTCCCCCGGAGCGGCGGGATCACTTCGAATCCAACCAGAAGCTGCTTCGAGACGGCGGAGCGCGCCCGCCATACGAGAGCATCAACCTTGCCAAAGATGGCCGCCGCATCCCGATATCGGCCAGCCTCTTCCCGATCTACGACGCCGAGGGCAAGGTAACGGGCTGCGCGGCGATTATCCGCGACATCAGCGAACGTAAGCGTGCCGAACAAGAGATCCTCAAGCTCAACGCGGAGCTGGAACAGCGCGTGGCGGAGCGCACCCGCCAGCTGGAAGCCACCAACAAGGAACTGGAGGCTTTCAGCTATTCGGTATCGCACGACCTGCGGGCGCCGTTGCGGGGAATCGACGGGTTCAGTCAGCTCCTGCTGCAAAAGTACGCTGGCCAGCTGGACGCGGCGGGAAGCGACTACCTGCAGCGCATCCGCCGCGCCAGCCTGCGCATGGCGGAGCTGATCGATGACCTGTTGCAATTGTCGAAGGTGAGCCGCGCGAACGTCACGATCGAAACGGTGGATTTGAGCCGGCTCGCGCGCTCGGTACTGAGCGAACTCGGGGACCGGGAACCCCAGCGCAGCGTGGCAACCGACGTGCAGGACGGGGTTGAGGTCGGCGGGGACCCGCGCCTGCTCAGGGTCGCGCTCGAGAACCTGCTGGGAAACGCCTGGAAATTCACGGGCAAGCGCGAGGAAGCAAGAATCCGGTTCGGAGCCCGGGAGCAGGACGGCGAGCAAGCGGTATTCGTCGAGGACAACGGCGCCGGGTTCGATATAGAATACGCCCACAAGTTATTCGGGGCCTTCCAGCGGCTCCATGGCGCGGCCGAATTCGAAGGCACCGGCATCGGTCTTGCCACGGTACAGCGCATTATCAATCTCCACGGTGGACGCATCTGGGCGGATTCAACCCTCGGCAAGGGCGCAACTTTTTATTTCGTCATTCCACGCGCCTTGCGACACGAAACGACAACCGCATGACAGGGGGCGGCAGCTTGGGCAACGAAAACGCGACTAAGGTGGTACTGCTGGTGGAGGACAATCCTGACGACAGGGACCTGACGCTGCTTGCATTCAAGGAGGCCGACATCCCGAACGAGGTCGTCTTCTGCACCGATGGGGAAGAGGCGCTGGAATTCCTGTTTGCGACCGGCGCGCATGCCGGCCGCGACACCCGCGTCATGCCCCACGTCATCTTGCTCGACCTGAAGCTGCCCAAAGTGGATGGCCTCGAAGTATTGAAGCGCGTACGCGCCGACGAGAGGACCAGGTACATTCCGGTAGTGGTACTCACCACCTCCATGGAAGCAAGAGACGTGGTGGAAAGCTACCGCCTCGGGGCCAACAGTTATGTGCGCAAGCCGGTTGATTTTTCCTTCTTCATCGAACTGTGCCGCCAACTCGGCCAGTATTGGCTGGTGTTGAACGAGGCCCCGCACGTCCCTGCCTGACACGATGAAACAGAAGCCGCTGCGGGTACTGATAGTTGAGGATTCGGCGGACGACGCCGAACTTATTCTGGACGTCCTCCGGATGGACGGATTTGACGTCGACAGCCTGCGGGTCGAAACCGCAGCGGCGATGCAAGACGCCCTTGACGGTGGGAACTGGGACTTGATCCTGTCGGATTACAATCTGCCCAGCTTCAGCGCCGCCGAGGCGTTGGCGGTGTCGAAAGACCGCAAGCTGGACCTGCCGTTCATCATCGTTTCCGGCTGCATCGGTGAAGAAGCGGCGGTGGCCTTGATGAAGGCGGGGGCCCATGATTTCGTAATGAAGGAAAGCGCCGCCCGGTTGGTTCCGGCGGTGCATCGCTGTTTGCTGGAAACGGAAACCCGCAGGCAATTCAACCTGGCGCAAATCGCGTTGCGGCGAAGCGAGGCGCGCTTCCGGGCCATCGCTTCCAATCTTCCCGGTGTGGTATTCCAGTGGCTGCAGGAAAAAGACGGCACGGTCGTGTGCCCCTACGCCAGCGAAGGCTCGGTGGCGCTGTTCGGCTTGAGCCCCGCGGCATTACAGGAAACCCCCGGGTTGTTCCTCGACCGCATCCTGCCCGAAGACCGCGAATCTTACGACCAGGCCATGGCGGCCTCGGCCAGAAATCTCACCACCTGGAACTGGGAAGGCCGCATCCGAAACGGCGGTGAGAACGAGATCAAATGGATCAACCTGCGGGCGAGCCCCAGGAGGACTTCCAGCGGAGCGGTGCTGTGGAATGGCATCATGGCCAACATTACTCAAAACAAGCTCACGGAAGTCGAGTTGAAGCACTCGCGCGAGCAACTGGCCGAGCTTTCTTCCTATTTGCAGAACGTAAAGGAGCAGGAACGGGCCAGAATTGCCCGGGAAATCCACGATGACCTGGGGGGCACCCTCACCGCCATAAAAATCGATCTGCTGTGGCTGCACAACCGGCTAATCGAGGAGCGGCAGGATCTGCAAGAGAAAGTGGACTCCATGGACCTTCTGGTGGACCGGGCCATCGAGGTCACCAGACGAATCGCCAGCGACCTGCGGCCGGGCATCCTGGATTTCGGAATCGTCGCGGCCATCGAATGGCAGGCGCGGGAATTCCAGAGCCGTACCGGAATCCGCTGCGAAACCGCATCCTCCAGCGAAGAGATTTCCCTGGATCCCGACCTGTCGGTGAACGTGTTCCGTATTTTCCAGGAGACGCTGACCAACGTCATGAAGCACGCCAACGCCTCCGCGGTGCACGTCGCCATCGGGGCAAGCGACGGCTGGCTGGACCTGGAAGTGCACGACAACGGCCGCGGCATAACCCGGGACGACATGGCGAAACCGAAATCCTTTGGCATACGCGGGATGCTGGAACGCACCCGCAACCTGGGGGGACATATCGAATTCAGCGGCGCGCCGGGGCAGGGAACCACGCTCAGCGTCCGCTTACCGACTACGGAAGCCTTCGAGCGGTCCGCGGACCATCAGGGTACATTATTTTGAGCCGCGGAATGCAGGCTGGCGCCATTGCGAAACAATGAACGCAAAACACGGCAGAACACTTTGAGACGGGAGAAGCATCCATGATTCGCGTGTTGATTGTCGATGACCATGCCATAGTCCGGCGCGGGTTGAGGCAGATTCTCGCCGAAACCAGCGACATCGCGGTCATCGGCGAGGCGGAAAACGGAGTTCAGGCGGTCAAAATCGCGAGGCAGCATGCCTTTGACGTGATGCTGCTCGACATCTCGCTGCCGGACAAGAATGGCATCGAGGTGCTCAAGCAGATCAAGAAGGAGCGGCCCAAGCAGGTGGTGATGATGTTGAGCATGCATGTCGAACATGAATTCGCGGTGCGCGCGTTGAAGGCCGGCGCTTCCGGCTATCTGACCAAGCAAAGTGCACCGGCGCTGCTGGTAACCGCGATACGCCACGTGGCCGCCGGCAAAAAATACGTCAGCCCCGCCCTTGCCGAGGTACTCGCCAGTTCGCTGGGCTCGGACACCGGGCAACCGCTGCACGCGACGCTGTCCGATCGCGAATTTCAGACCCTGCGCCTGATCGCATCGGGCAAGACCCTTTCCGGCATCGCCGCCGAATTACGCCTGAGCCCCAAGACCATCAGCGTCTACCGCGCGCGCCTGCTGGAAAAACTCAAACTCTCGAACAATTCCGCGTTGACGCGCTACGCCATCATAAACCACCTGGTGGATTGAGCCCTACATCCACCGCCATCGCCGTGGGGCGCGGATTCATCGCGCCAAATCGTCGCCGCGGGGTTGATGGCGCGCTGAAGCTGCGCCCTACGAGACCCGCTTCCTCCGGGCGCGGATTCATCGCGCGGTCGGGGGGGGTCGCCTCCGTTGTTCGGCGCGCTAAAGCCGTGCCCCACCATACTGCCACCGTTGTAGCGCCCCATTTCTGCGAATTGCGGGCAATTTCAACGCTTATTCAACGTATCGCCGCGCGGCGAGTCTGCTAATTTAGTCGCCATGGCAGGCTGCCCCGCGACGGGTTCTCCTTCGCAATCCAACGAATTTTTGCCTTCCCAGGGCAGCCCGCCTGACTTTTTGCACCTCTTGGGAGAAAACAGGATGCAAATCATCAAAACAAAAAGACCATTGCGATTGGTCAAACCGGCCGTTTCCGCACCGAGGGGCAACGCGGCTGCAGGCGGCGGCAAGTTGGCGGTGGTAGGCGGCAGTTACCACGATCGAATCGAACGCTACGCGCAGCAAATCCGGCGGACCGACAACGTCGCCGAGATCATCGACATTCTCGATGCGGCGCTGCTGGAAACGCGGGCGCTGCATTCCCGCGACGAAGTGCAGGCGGCGCGGGAGCAGGTGCAACGGGCGGAGCAAAAAATCGAGGAGCTGAAAAATGAACTCGAACAGCTCAAGCAACTGGTGCATGCGGACCCACTCACCGGCGCGTTCAACCGCAGCGGCCTGGATGAAACATTCGCGCGCGAGGCGGCGCGCGCCGATCGGCACGACATTCCAATGTGCGTAGCCCTGCTTGACCTGGACGACTTCAAGCGGTTCAACGATACTTGCGGCCACGTGGCCGGCGACAACGCCCTGCGGCACCTGGTCAACGTCGCCAAGGAAACGCTGCGCCCCAACGACACGATCGCGCGCTTCGGTGGCGAGGAATTTGTCATCCTGATGCCCGACACCGGGATGGAATCGGCAATGTTGGTGGTCTACCGGCTGCAACGCAGCCTGGCGGCGAGCTGCTTTCTGCACGCTGGCCAGCCGCTGCCGATCACTTTCAGTGCCGGCGTGACCCCCCGCACGCCCTACGAGCGCCAGAGCACGGTGATCACCCGTGCCGACGAAGCTTTATACGAGGCCAAGCACGCCGGGAAAAACCGGGTGCTGGCCGCGCCGTGGTGATCCCGGAACGGCGCTGCTCCACCTCATTTGCAGGCAAATCCTAAACTTTTCACGAAAACGTCCGATTACAGCCCTCAACAGCGGTTCACATGCCTCCTGGATTGCGAGGCGAACCGAAGTTGCCGGCCGTAACGCCGACATTTCCGACCTAAGTTAAGGAGAACTCAAATGCCTCAAATCATCAATACCAACGTCGCTTCGCTGAACGCACAGCGCAACTTGAACACGTCGCAGTCCTCCCTCGAGACCGCGCTGCAGCGCCTGTCGTCCGGCCTCCGCATCAACAGCGCCAAGGACGATTCCGCCGGTCTGGCGATTTCCCAGCGCATGACCGCGCAGATTCGCGGCTTGAACCAGGCCGCCCGCAACGCCAACGACGGCATCTCGCTGGCGCAGACAGCCGAAGGCGCCCTTGCCGAAATCGGCAACAACCTGCAGCGGATGCGCGAGCTGGCGGTACAGTCCGCCAACGCCAGCAACAGCGCCAGCGATCGCGCTTCGCTGGATGCGGAATCGACCCAGTTGATCGCTGAGATCACGCGTGTTTCCAGTCAGACTTCATTCAACGGCACGGTTCTGCTTGACGGCAGCTTTACTTCCAAGACCTTCCAGGTCGGGGCCAACGCCAACCAGACGATTTCCGTCACCTCGATCGCCGATGCGCGCGCGACCGGACTGGGCAGCAATATCCTGTTGGCGGCTGGAACGCTCATGGGAACCACCAAGGCGGCAGCGGCCGACCTTACTGGCGGCAACACCGTCGCCGTCGAGGCGGGCCTGACGATCAACACGGTCAATGGCGGCACCACGGCGGCCTTTGGCTACGCGGCCCTCGCCGATGCCAAAGCCATCGCCGCCGCCGTCAACACGAACGCGGCCACCGTCGGCGTTACCGCCACCGCCTCGAACAGCGCCACCTTGAGCGCAGTTTCCGCGGCCGGCACCATCAGCTTCACGCTGGGCGGCACCTCCACCGCCGCGATTTCGGCGGCGGTGACGGATCCGACCGACCTCACGGCGCTGATGGGCGCCATCAACGGCGCAGCAGGCACCACCGGGGTAACTGCAACCTTCACCAGCACCTCGGCGAAAAACAGCCTGACGCTGACGAGTTCCGATGGGAGTGATATCAGTATCCTGAACTATGCCAATACATCCGCGGTGGTTGGCGATACTATGGCTTTCTCGGGAGTAACGTTGACCGAAGGTGGTACCGACTCCTCCCTTAAAATCGGTTCGGTATCGCTTGACAGCACCAAGGGGGCAATCACTTTGGCCGGGCATAATGCGGATGTCTTCAACACCGCAACCAGCACATTTTCATCCGTGGCCAGCCTCAGCCTCACCAGTGCTGCAAATGCTCAACTCGCGATCGCTGTGGTTGACGCGGCATTGAACCAGATCAATTCCTCACGCGGTGACTTGGGCGCGTATCAGAACCGTTTCAGTTCGGCGATTGCCAACCTGCAAACGACGTCTGAAAACCTCTCGGCGTCACGCAGCCGCATCCAGGACGCGGACTTCGCGGTGGAAACCGCCAGTCTGACGCGCAACCAGATCCTGCAGCAGGCCGGCGTGGCGATTCTGGCGCAAGCCAACGCGTTGGGGAACAACGTGCTGGCGCTGCTCCGCGGCTAATAGCTTCATTCGCTCCCGGCCGGGTTCGCGCCTGGCCGGGGTTTTTCGCTGAGGGTTACCGGCATGTATCTCGAAACAATCGGCAGCGTGAATCCGCCCGCTTCGGCAGTGGGGCAAGCGCGCATTACGCCGCCCGCGCCGGTCGAGACGCCAGCGGTCGCTGCGGTGGTTCAGGCGATTGACGGCGCCCACGTGAACAAGGCGCTGGAAGCGGCGAACCGGATGGTGCAGTCGCTCGGTACCGGTCTGCAATTCAGCATCGACCAGGAGAGCGGGAAAACGCTGATCCAGGTCATCGATACCAGCACCAACCAATTGATCAGGCAAATCCCGGCCGAGGAAATGCTCGCCATCTCGAGGGCATTGGACAAGCTGCAGGGCCTGTTGATCAAACAGCGGGCATGAACATTGCTGATTAATGTTGCACAGTTTATGGCGTTGCAGGATTTCCATTACGAGGCATCCTGCGCAAATTGAAAAGACATCATGGCGCTTTCTGCTCCCGGCATCGGCTCGAACCTCGACGTCAACGGCATTGTCAGCCAGATCATGGCGTTGGAGCGCCGGCCCCTTACCGTCCTTGACACCAAGGAAGCGAAGTACCAGGCGCAGCTCACGGCTTACGGCAGCCTGAAAGGGGCGCTGTCTTCGTTCCAGAGCGCCGTTGCCGCCCTTGCCAGCCCGGCAAGGTTTTCTGCCGTCACGGCAAGCTTTGCCGATACGACGGTGGCTACCGCCACCGCATCATCGGCTGCGGCGGCGGGAAGTTACTCGGTCGAGGTCCAAACGCTGGCCCAATCGCACAAACTCAAGTCCGCTACTTTCGCGGCCACCAGCACCACGGTCGGCACCGGAACGCTGACCATCCGGTTCGGCACCTACAGCGGCGGGACTTTCACGCTCAACCCGGACCAGGCCGCCCAGACCATCTCGGTCGATGCCAGCGAGTCGTCGCTGGCCGGCGTGCGCGACGCCATCAACACCGCCAATGCCGGAGTCTCGGCAAGCATCGTCAACGACGGCAGCGGCAACCGGCTGATCATCGCTTCGAAGGACACCGGCGTCGCCAATGCACTGAAGATTACGGTGGAGGATGACGATCTCGCCAATACCGACAACGCCGGGCTGTCGCAGCTCGCCTACGATGCATCCACCGGCGGCACCACGAATCTCACGCAGACCTTCGCGGCACAGAATGCCACGGCAGTGATCGACGGCATCGCCATCACCAAGGCTTCGAACACCATCAGCGACGCCATCGAAGGCGTAACGCTGAACCTGCTCAAGGCCAACACCCCCAGCGCGACGACGCTGACCGTAACCCGCGACACCGCGGGTATTCAGGCGGCGGTGCAATCCTTTGTCACGGCCTACAACGACCTCAACAAGATCGTCACCGACCTGTCGAAATACGACGCGGCGAACAAGCGGTCGTCGACCCTGACCGGTGACGCCACGGTGCGCTCGGTCCAGACCCAGCTACGCGGCGTGTTCAATACCACGCTGTCGACGGCCGGCGGCGGCCTGACCGCGCTGTCGAATATCGGGATCAGCTTTCAGAAGGACGGCACGCTCAAGCTCGATTCGAGCAAGCTGACGACCGCCCTGAGCGATTCCACCAAGGATGTATCGACGCTGTTTGCCGCCGTAGGCAAGCCGACCGACAGCCTGGTGTCGTTCGTCAGCTCGACCTCGGACACGAAAAACGGCACCTATTTGCTCAACGTCAGCCAGCTTTCCACCCAAGGCAAAGCGGTCGGAGGCGGGGCCGCGGTGCTCACCATCAATGCGGCAAGCAACGACACTATCGACCTGACGGTGGATGGGGTCGCGGCCAGCGTGACGCTTGCCGCCGGCACCTATAGCGCAGCCGAGCTGGCCGCTGAAATCCAGTCGAAGATCAACGGCGTCATCGCTCTTTCTTCCACCGGCATCAGCGTGACCGTCACGCAGTCCGCCGGGGTGCTGAGCGTCACTTCCAACCGCTACGGTTCGGCCTCGACAGTGGCCATCACGGGCGGAACCGGCAAGTCGGATTTATTCGGCGCGCAGACCGAAACGGCGGGCGTGAATGTCGCCGGAACAATCGGCGGCATCACGGCAACCGGCTCGGGCCAGATCCTCACGGGAACCGGCGACGCGAGCGGCCTGGCACTCAAGGTGACGGGCGGCGCCACAGACGCCCGCGGCACGGTGAGTTTCGCGCGCGGCTACGCCTACGAACTGGACCAGCTGGTGGAAAAAATGCTGGAGGACGACAGCCTGGTCGATGGCCGCATGGATGGCATCAACGCCTCGATCAAGAATGTCGGCACGCAGCGCGAGGTGCTGGCGCGGCGGCTGGATATGGTCGAGAGCCGCTACCGCGCGCAGTTCACTGCTTTGGACGTGATGATGTCCAGCATGAGCAACACCAGCAGCTTCCTGCAGCAGCAGTTGGAAAACCTGCCGAAGGCTGGCGATTGGAAATAACGACATAAGGAGAGCAAGATGTTCGCAGCGATGAACAATCCGGTATCCGCCTACCAGCGCGTCGGCGTGGAAACCGGCGTTGAGGCGGCCGATCCGCACAAGCTTATTCTGATGCTGTTCGAAGGCGCGCGGCTGGCGTTAGCCGAAGCCATGTTGCATATGCAGCGCAATGAAACTGCGGCCAAGGGCGGGGCGATTTCAAAGGCGATCATGATCATAGACCACGGCCTCAAGGCGAGCCTGGATGTCGAAGCAGGCGGTGAAATGGCGGAAAAGCTTTCCGCTTTGTACGAGTATATGACCAACCGGCTGCTCATCGCCAACCTCAGGAACGAGCTCAAAGCGCTCGAGGAAGTGGGCCGCCTGCTGGGTGAATTGCACGGCGCGTGGGAAGCGATCGGCAAGCCGAACGTGGCCGGCGCTGCTGCAGCCCCCGGCCCACGGCAACCGGGCGTAAGCGTCGGCCGTAAGAAGGCGTGAGTGATGATGAACAGCCCGCAAATCATTACCCCCTACGAAACCATACTCGCCATCACCGGACAAATGCTGGACGCGGCGCGCATCGGCGATTGGGACAGGCTCGTCGCGCTGGAAAAAGACTGCAAGAAACTGGTCGAAGAACTCATCGCGGAGAATGACGGCCTGCCGCTGAGCAGCCAGTTCCAGCAGCGCAAAGCGGAGATCATCCGCAAAGTGCTGGCGGACGACGCCGAAATCAGGAGCATCACCGAACCGTGGATGGCGCAACTGCAGAGTTTTCTCGGCAGCGCCGGCCGCGAACGCAAGTTGTCCCAAGCGTACGTTTCCGGCAGCAGCGGTTAGCGCCGGACTTCCCGTACCGATTTCAACATAGCCGGGGATAACGCTCGTGGCACCGAACATGATCCAGCCTGACATCCTGACCCCGGTGCCGCTGGTGGAATCGGTGGCGCCGGTCGCCCCCGTTTCAGACCCGGCGCAAATACTGCCGAACTTTTCCGCGGGACAGAAATTTCTGGCAAAGGTTGAAGCGCAGCTTGCCAACGGCAATTTCAAGGTTCTGGTCAACGGACAGGCGTTGCAAATGCCGCTGCCGGAAAGAACCCGCCCCGGCGACACGATTGAACTGATGCTGATCACCAGTGACGCGCGACTAAAGTTCGTGTTGCTCGGCGATGGGCGGGAGCGCAACGGCGCCTCATTGAGCGCAACCGGGCGCTTTCTCGGCGCGCTGGCACAGGATGCTGCCAGATCGATGGCTGCACCGCCTCGGACCGGCGCTGCGCCGGTGCTGTCCGCTCCGCCCGCCGACAGCCGGCAACTGCCGGCACTGTTGCGGGAAGCATTGTCCCGAACCGGTCTGTTTTATGAGTCCCACCAGGCGCAATGGGTGGCCGGCACGCGAACGCTCGGTCAGTTGCTGCAAGAGCCCCAAGGAGAACTTTCCACTGGGGCCTCGTCCCGGCTCATCAGGGTGATCGAAAAACCGCCGCTCAACGTCAATCCTGAACCCGAAGCCGCAAGGGCGGCTGCGGTCCGCAATGCCGACGCCCCGGTTCACGCGCAGACTTTGACCTTGGTGCAACAGCAGCTGAGCGTCCTGGAGACCGGGCAACTTTCCTGGCGCGGAGAAATCTGGCCGGGCCAGTGGATGGAGTGGGACATCGCCGAGCAGCGGTCTGCCGCAAGCGAAATCGACGCGCCTTCCCGCTGGCAGACCCGACTTTGCCTGATGCTGCCAAAGCTGGGAGAGGTTACGGCAATCCTTGGCGTCGATTCCCGCGGAGTGCAAATTGCGCTCGGCGCTGCAGCAGCCGAAACCGCGGTGCTTCTGCAGGGCAGCCAACAGCCTTTGGCCGCTGCGATGGCGGTGGCCGGGCTAGGCGCGGTAGCCGTGGAGGTGCGGCATGATGCCGGAAACTGACGCGAGGCAATCTGCGGTCGCGCTCGCGTATCACGCCGGGCAGGCGGCGCCCAAAGTGGTGGCCAAAGGACGGGGATTGGTTGCCGAGGCGATCATCGCCCGCGCCAAGGAATCCGGGGTGTACGTCCACGAATCCCCGGAGTTGGTGTCGCTGCTGATGCAGGTGGACCTCGACCAGCACATCCCGCCGCAACTTTACGTGGCAATTGCCGAACTGCTGGCCTGGCTCTACCGTCTGGAGCGCGGGGAAGAAGGGCTGCCTGACGCTCCCGGTGTATCCGACGCTTAGCGGCACCGCAACCGGAGCTTGAGAGATCCATGCCGATACCGGACCACGTCCCGTTGAAATTCGAACTGCCCCCGGTGGAGGGCAATGACCGATACGTCATCCGTTCGCGCCTCGAGATCGTCTTCATCCTGCGGGCGATCATGCGGAAAAACATCTTGGTCAGGCTCTACTTCGACGCGGGAGACAGCTTTGTTCTGACCGCCATTCTCGGCATCGATGCAGAGCGGGGAAAGTTGATCGTCGACTGCGGCGCCAATGAAGAGATCAACCAGCAGGCGCTGAGGGCCACGCAACTGATTTTCATCGCGTTCCACGACCAGGCGAGAGTGCAGTTCGCCTGTCACGGCATCGGGAAAACCCGGTTCGATGGCCGTAATGCTTACAGCGTCGGCATCCCGGAAAACCTGCTGCGCATCCAAAGGCGGGAGTATTACCGCATCGCCACGCCGGCCGACAATCCGCTGAAGTGCGCCATCCCGCTGCCCGCCGGACACACAGCCGATACCGCGGAGGTTATTGTGCTCGACATCAGCTGCGGCGGTGTCGCAGTCATTGACCACCATTCCGGAGTTGATTTCGAGCCGGGGACCACCTACGAGAACCGCTGCATCGTGCTGCCGGGGATCAGCGCTCTGAACGTTTCCATCCAGGTGAAATCCGCGTTTGAAGTCACCCTGAAAAACGGCCTTGCCGGCAAGCGCTCCGGGTGCGAGTTTGTTGCGATGCAGGAAAAAATGCTGGCCATGATCCAGCGTTACATCATGAAGCTGGAAGGGGAGAGGAACACAAAGTATTATTCACGATAGCGGTCATGATTTGATCTTTTCCGGGCTTGGACACGAGTAAACCCATTTCCCCCCATGCTCATATGAGTTCTGTTCTACCAAGTCACCGGCGTGACGGCAGTCCGGTCGACATCGGTGCATTTCCCGGTCCGGTGCGCGATGCCCCGGGAACATCAACGGGATCGACGCGGTGGTAGCTGAATTCACCGGGCGCGAGAGCGAACACCTCATGCGCCTGGTCACCGAGAACGTGCCGGCGATGATCGCCTACTTCGACGCGGAGTTGAAATGCCGCTTCGCGAACACCGCATTCTGCGAGTTCCACCACCTCGACCCGAAGGGCGTGACCGGCATGACCTTGCTGGAAATAACCGGCGAGGACACTTACCGCGTGATCCGCCCGAGCATTGACCTCGTCAAGGAAGGCAAGCCGGTCACGCTGCGCCGCCAGGAACGCGCTGTTACCGGCGAGTTCCGTCATATCGAGATTCGACGTGTGCCCGATATGTCACCCGAGGGCGAGTTTCGTGGCTACTACGCGATGCTGCTCGACATCACGGAGTCGGTGCGGGCCGAGGAAGCCCGGAGCGAGCTCGAGGCGCAGTTGCGCGAAGCCCAGAAGCTGGAGGCCATCGGCACGCTGGCCGGGGGCATCGCGCACGATTTCAACAACATCCTCGGCGCCATCATCGGCAATGCGGCGCTGGCGCGGGAGGACGTAGGCGCGGGCCATCGCGCCTTGGTGAGCCTGGACGAAATCTACACGTCGAGCCAACGCGCCAAGGAGCTGGTGCAGCAAATCCTCACCTTCAGCCGCAAGCAGCCGCAGCAAACGCGGCTCATCGCGTTGCGCCCCGTGGTGGACGACGCCGTCAAGCTGCTGCGCGCCGCCTTGCCCGCTGGTGTCGAGATCGTCACTGCGTGCGCGGAGCACCCGCTCTACGTGCTCGCCGACGCAACGCAAATCCAGCAGATCCTGTTGAATCTGTGCACCAACGCCTGGCACGCCATGGAAGGGCGGGCGGGCCGCATCGAGATAGGACTCGACGAAGTCCTGCTGGATTCCGCAGCGGTGAAAAACCTGCCCGGTCTGCAGCCAGGGCGTCACGCACGTCTTGGCATCAGCGACAACGGCAAGGGCATGGACGCGGCCACGCAGGCACGCATCTTCGAGCCTTTTTTCACCACCAAGGCGGTTGACCAGGGTACCGGCCTCGGCCTGTCCGTGGTGCACGGCATTATCAAGGCGCACCACGGCGCTATCACGCTGCAGAGCGCACCTGGCGGGGGCACCACGTTTCAGCTCTATTTTCCTGCTGCTGCCGCGCCGCACGCAGAGGCGCTGCCCGAGCCCGCGGCGCCCGGCTCAGCGCGAGGCAGCGGCCAGCATGTGCTGTATGTGGACGACGATGAGGCGATGGTGTTTCTGGTGACTCGCATGCTGGAGGGGCTCGGCTACCGCGTCAGCGGCTACGAACGCGGGGCGGACGCGCTGGAGGCGGTACGCGCCGGTGCGGGGGATTTTGACCTTGCGGTGACGGACTTCAACATGCCGGGACTGTCCGGTCTCGAGGTGGCGCAAGAGCTTGCGCGCATCAGGCCCGGCCTGCCCGTGGTGATTACTTCAGGCTACATCACGGAGGAGTTGCGGACCAACGCGCTGCAAGCGGGTGTGCGCCATGTGGTCTACAAGCCGAACACCATCGATGAACTGTGCCAGACCATCCAGCGGCTGCTTGCAACAGCCAGCCCCTGAATCTTACACCTGCATGTTCATGATGTCGTGATACGCCGACACGAGCTTGTTGCGCACCTGCACCATCGCCTGAAAAGAAACGTTCGCCTTTTGCAGCGATATCATCACGTCGTGCAGATTCGCATTCGGCGTACCCAGTTCAAACTCCTTTGCCAGCCTGCTGGCTTCCTGCTGGGCGCCGTTGGCCTGGTCCAACGCAGTCTTGAGCACGTGACCGAAATCGACGCCCGCAGCGCCGGCATTCGAGGCCGGGTTTGCAACGCCGGCCGCCATCGCCGATGTCGCCCGCAATTGCGCCAGCACATTGTCAATTCCGGACGTATCCATAAGTACCTCCGTGATTAGTGGCTCGTAACTCGTGATTCGTGCCACCACCAGCACCCGCAATTACCATGCCACGTTAAGCCGCTGCAACGAGCCGGTACTGTTGCAATTTATAGCGCAACGTGCGCTCTGAAATCCCGAGTCTTTGCACCGCCAGCTTGCGCGAGCCGTTCACCGCTACCAGCGTTTCCATGATGTGCGCGCGCTCCAAGGACTTGATGTCGAGGCACGCCGGAGCAGTGCCGCCGTGCTGTTGCGCCCCTATGCCGGACGCTGCGCACTGGGGCAAATTCAAATGCTCCGCTTCGATCACAGCCCCCGGCGCGAGGATCATGGCGCGCTCGATGACATTCTCCAGTTCTCTGACGTTGCCCGGCCACGAGTACCCGATTAATCGCGCGGCAGCCGCTTCGGTCAGCGTAACGCGGCCCCGGTCTGGTCTGCCGGCATGACTGCCGAGAATGTGCTGCGCCAATGGCACAATATCCAAGGGGCGCTCCCGCAGCGGCGGGATCTCGATTGGAAACACGTTCAGCCGGTAATACAAATCCTCGCGGAATCCGCCGCGGGCGACCATGGCCGGCATGTCGTGGTTGGAAGTGGCGAGCAAGCGGATATCGAGCGCGATCGCTTTGCGCCCGCCGACTCGCTCGACTTCCCGTTCCTGCAGCACCCGCAGCAGCTTGGCCTGCAGCGCAAGAGGCATTTCCGATATTTCATCCAGCAGCAGCGTTCCGCCCTGGGCCTGTTCGAATTTTCCCGGCTGGCACTGAACCGCGCCGGTAAACGCGCCTTTCTCGTAGCCGAACAACGTGGCTTCGAGGAGGTTCTCCGGAATTGCGGCGCAATTGATCGCGACAAACGGCTGCCGGGCGCGCGGCGAATGCTGGTGGATAAAACGCGCCAGCACTTCCTTCCCGCTGCCGCTTTCCCCCGTCAACATCACCGTGGCGCAAGACGCCGCGACCCGCCGGGCCAGCGCCAGCAGTTCGGTGGTGCGCGGGTCACTGGCAATGACGCCGGCCGCGCCATGGTCCGTGGCGGGAAGTAAATAGCGTTCTACCTGGGCCGACAGAACCGCGGGTTCGAACGGTTTCAACAGGTAATCACACGCGCCGGCGCGCATCGCTGCCACCGCTTTTCCGATCTCTCCATAGGCAGTCATCAGCAACACCGGGAGCGCGGGGTCGAGGGCTTTGATTTTTTGCAGCAGTTGAAGCCCGTCCATGGGTTTCATCTGCACATCGCTCACCACCAGGCCCACCTGCTGCTCCTGCAACAACGCCAGTGCGGCTTCGCCGTCCCCGGCTGCAAGAGCGGTGTGTCCCGCCAGCCGCAGCGTGGTGCACAGCGCTTCCAGCAGGTTGCGATCATCGTCAACGATCAGAACAGGCAATTTCATCATGGTGCGTGGTCCCCGATGTCGGTTTATTGCGTTAAATGTCGCCGCGCCGCGGTGGGATTCCGCGGCAGCTCCAGAATGAATTCGCTGCCGGCGCCCGGCGCGGACCTCACCTGCACGGTGCCGCCCAAGGACTGGATCACGCCCCGCACAATGGCCAGTCCCAGACCGGTTCCTTCGTCGCGGGTAGTGAAAAACGGCTCGAACAACCGCTCCTGAACTTCCGCGTCGATACCCGCACCCTCGTCGCTCACGATCAACGTGATTGAATCGCCGGCGCTGGAGCATTCAAGCCTGACCCGGTCACCCGCGTGCGACGCCTGCATCGCATTTTCCAGGAGGTTCGTCAACGCGCCGCACAGCGCCTTGCGGTCTGCCACCAAGCTCGCGCCGGCGCTTTCGTCATGCACCGAAAATTGCAGGCGGCGCCGCGCCATCTGGGGCTCGATGACCTGCTTCAACTCCGCCAGCAAAGACGGAATGGCAACGGTTTCCCATTCCGCCGTTTCGCCCTTGACGAACAACAGCATGTCGCGGATCAGAGATTCGAGGTGACGCAGCCGCTCGAGAGCTTTTTCGGCGAAACCCGAGCGCTCATCCACTG
>JACPTJ010000384.1 GCA_016192835.1 Betaproteobacteria bacterium | reverse complement strand
GAACTCGGCACCGTCGAGAAGTCGCCCGCTTTCGGCCAGCACGCCGAGCTGCCGCATGACGGCGAGGGCGTCGATCAGCCCAGAACCGCAAATTCCCACGGGGTTGGTGCCGCCGATCGTTTCCATCGCCACCTTGCCGTCGACGAGCTGGATCCGCTGGATGGCGCCGTTCATTCCTCGGCAGCCGCTCGAGATGCGACCACCCTCGAAGGCGGGCCCGGCCGGCGTGGACAGCGCGATTAGCCGGCCACTTCCCGGCTCCCGCCCCACGATCTCGGTGTTTGTTCCGATGTCGATGGCCAGAGCCGGCTCCCGACTGACGCGCAGGTGGGTAGCGAGGATGACCCCCACCGTGTCCGCACCGACGAAGCCGCCTAGACCAGGCAGGACGAAGACCCGGCCATCTGGGTATATCGCGAGGCCGAGCGAGGTCGCGCGCAGGCTCAGCGAACCCGTAGTGGTCGGCACGTAGGGGGCCAGTGCCAAGGAGCGGGGATCGATGCCGAGCAGCAGGTGCTGCATGGCAGTGTTCCCGACCACGGTTACCTCGTAGATGCGGTGGGCGTCTACCTTCACCCTCGCGCAGGCCTTCGTAATCAGGTCGTTCATCAAAGTCCGGACGGCTCGACTTAGGAGCCGGAGCCCCTCTGTCCGCTCTGCGGCAAAGGTGATGCGAGAGATGACGTCACTGCCGTAGCGACCTTGCGGGTTGAGGGCCGAGACCACGGCAAGCTCGTGCCCCGTCGAAAGTTCGAGGAGATATGCCACCACGGTAGTGGTGCCGATATCGAACGCTACCCCATAAACGGGCGCTGGGCCGGACGGCTCGATGGCGACAATCTCATCACCGACTACAACGACAGCGCAGTGAAATTCAAGGCCCCGGAGCTTTTCTCCCAAGCCGACGAGGAGGGGCAGCGTGCAGCGCGCGCGCATCCCGACTTCGGCCAATGCACGCTCAAGTCGCTCGCCATCCGCGACGTGGTCCGAAAAACTTGGCGGCGCCAGCCGGAGTGCGACGCGCCGCACGTTGGGCTCGAAGGGATACGATCCCACCTGAGTGCCGTCGGCCATAATCTGCGCCATCCGGGTCAGCGAGCTGTCGGGAACCCGGACCTTGGCTCGACCCACAGTCCTGACTTGGCAGGCGAGGCGCTGTTTCGCACTCAGGACGCCCAAGCGCCTCGCATCCTCCTCGGTTTCTGAGAGCGCGCTAAGCGCACCCGTGGCTTCAATTACGCACCGGTAACACCGGCCACGACCGTCACAGGGGGTCTCGAAATCGACGCCGGCCTGGCGCAGGGCATCCACCAGCAACGAGTTACTTGGCGTTCGGATCCGGCGGCCGCCAGGCGGCGGCTCCATGACGATTTCGACCGAACGCCGCGCTAAGCGCTTTCTGTCGACCGAAGGGCTCACGTGCGCGACCCGTTGTCGGCTTTGACGAAGGCCGCCGTCTCCGCACTGTCGCGGAGCACCAGATGGACTTCTTCCAGTGCACATTCGTCTGGCCAGTGGTGCCCCAGTGCTGCCAGCATCAGCCGTGCGCTTTCCGCCGTGGAGAAGCCGAGCCAACGGCCCAGGTTGGGCAGGCCCACGCTCGGCACCGTTAGTTCCGCACATCGGAGTAAGCTGTTCTTCATGGCGGCATCAAGTAAATTTCGGCGCTCGACTTCCGGCATGGTTTGGATTGCGGAGGCCGGCGGCAGTGCAACGTGAATGATAAAACGCGCCAGCATTCCGCCGGCGGGGGTTACCACCGCTTCACCGATCTCAAGCGGCGCCTTGTGGCGCGCCGCCGCCAGCGTCGAAGCACCGGCTCGTTTTGTAAGTTCCTGCGCGAGCTCTGACGCCCACTCGAGCGTGGAACTGGTGGGAATTACGACGGCGTCAGTGTAACAGTCGACGATGTTCCCGACATAGATTTCGAACCTTACACCATTCTCCAAACGTTTCATCAGCCAGAGCGGTTGCGTACCAAACGCAGGATTAAGTCCGAGGCCCCCGCTGCGTCCTCGCCGTAGGCATCAGCGCCCATCTCCTGCGCCGTCTGACGATCGACAGCGCCGCCTCCGACAACGACCCCGAGCTGCTGGCGGAGCCCGGCGTTTTTCAACGCTGCGATCGTGTCGCGCATGGTCAGCCGGCTGCTCGTCAAGAGCCCTGACATGGCGACGATCTGCGCTTGGTGCTTGGTCACGGACTCTACAAAGCGAGAGGGGGAGACATCCGCCCCGAGGTCGACAACACGGAACCCACTCGCCTTGAGCAGGGTGACGACGAGGTCTTTGCCCAGTGAATGGACGTCGCCGAGAACGGTGCCGATGACGACGACAGCGTCCCGGCCGGTGGCGGTGCTGCGGACCAGGAGTGGCTCCAGCACGCTTAAACCGGCCTTGACCGCGCCGACTGAGATCATGACCTCGGCCAGCGATACAGCCCCATCCTTCAGCCCGTCGCCCAAGATGCGAAGCGCCGGCATGATACCCCCGTTCAGGACGTCCCATGCCTCACAGCCTCCGGCGAGGGCTTCCTCGACCAGCGCCTTTGTCCGCGGGGCGTTACCTTTTTCTACCTGCTCGGCAATGCCGGCCAGGACGGGGTCGTCGGAACCAGTGGTCACGGCTGCACCTGATAGCTCTATAACTCCGGTTTGCGGGCTAGCCGCGCTATGGACAGCTGGATGTCCTGTCGTCCAGCTTCCACGGTTAGGGCGCTAGCGCTGTTGGTCCTGACTCTAATCTAAGTCGGCAACATGGGTGCAACATGCACAGGCGCTACAGTTCGCCTTCGCGACCGCCGCCCCCGTCCCTTTTTTGCTCAGGCATCCAGCCTCACCTTGTCCGGATTCCACGGTGGCGTATCCGGAATCGCCCGCGCACCACCTTCCTCCGCCTTGCTAATACGGCACAGGCAGCATCCGAGATAATAGGTGCCCGTGCTTTGCGAACAGTGATCAAGGTCTAGTGATGTCAGAACATTGACGTTGGACTCCCATACACCGAACAGTGTGGGCTCGGCCGCGTCCTTCTCCGGGAACCACCAGCCGAAGTCGGGGTTGACGACGTAAGGAAGAATCGTGTCGGTGAGCAGCGCGCGCTGTTTGATCCGGCCACGCCGCGTTTCGATCCACACCATGTCGCCGTCATCGATTCCGTACTTGCGCGCCGTCTCCGGATGGAGTTCCACTACCGGCTCCGGGTGCATCCGACGCATGCCACGCACCATCCGTTGAGACGAGTGGATGAAGGTCTTGGAGCGTCGACTGATCATTACGTAAGGATACTCTTTCGCGAGGTCGGGAGTCCTAACCGGGCTCTCGGCCGGCTCCTCGTAGTGTGGCAGCGGGTCGTAGCCCAGGTTCTCGAACACCGTCGACCACAGCTCCACCTTACCTGATGGCGTCTGGAACCCGCCGCGTTCCTCGTAGCTTTTGTGCTTGAGCGGCTCAGTCGCCCAATACTTGGTGCTCGAGAATTCCTCCCAGGTGGTGGAGAGCGGTTTCAACCGGTAATCATAGACTTCCTCCAGCGACTTCCAAGGCCAGTGCTCGGCCTGCCCGAGACGCGTTCCGAGGGCGCGCCAGATCTCGTAGTCGTCCTTCCGGTCGAACTCGCCTTCCTGGAACTTGGGGAGGATCCGTTCGCCGGTGATGAGCGAGTTGGCGTGCTCGAGGAAACTGAACGCGGGCTTTTCAATCCACATCGTGGTGGGAAGCACGTAATCGGCGAGTGCAGCCCCTGGGGTCTTGAAGTGGTCGAGCACGAACAGGAGCTCCACCTTCTTGAACGCCTCGTAGACCGCCCGCGACTCGGATACGGTGAGCATCGGGTTGCAGGCCGCCGTGACGAGTGCGCGGATCGGATAGGGCTTTCCAGTGCGGGCGGCCTGGATGATGGCTGCTACCGGAGCCGAGCGGATGACTGACGCGCGTATGGACTTGCGCGCTTCCTCGGAGAACTGGTAATAGGCTGGCCAGGTCATGCACTTGAAGCGGTCTGAGCCGAGCGCTTTTTTCACCTGCTCCATCGGCAGCGTGTCCGCCAGCTCCATCTCGGTCAGCTTCACCTGTTTTGAGAACGGACGGATGATCTGGTTGCCGCCGAGCACGTCGAGGTTGCCGGTGATCGCCCTTAAAATACAGCGCACCCGCTCCGTCTCGGCAGTATTCAGGCCGTAATACGCGGTCGGACTGCCCCATAGGATGTGGCCCGGCTTGACGGTCCCGTACATGCGAGCCGATTCGATGATCTTTTCCTTGGGTATTCCCGTGATCTGCGCCACTCGCTCCGGTGGATACTCCTGGACCCGCTTGCGCAGATCCTCGAACCCGAACGTCCACTTGTCGACGAACGCCTTGTCGTAGAGGTTCTCATTGATGAGCACATAAAGCCAGCCGAGCCCGAGCGCCCCGTCGGTTCCCGGACGTGGCTGTAACCACATGTCGGCTTGGGCTGCCACCTCGGTCTTGCGGGGGTCGATCACCATGAGTCTTCGCGCGTGCTTCCCGCGCGCCCACTTGATTGGGTTGGTCTTGGGCGCTTGGTTTGCCCACAGCACCAGGAGGTTCGTGTGGACGGGATCGGGTGGTCCGTAGTGGGCGATGCCACCGTAGGTGACGACGTTCATCCATGCTTCAAGACCGCCGCAAATGCGGGCGTCGACACTGTCGAGGTTGGGGCTGCCGAACAGGTTGAAGAACCGCGAG
>JACPTJ010000383.1 GCA_016192835.1 Betaproteobacteria bacterium | reverse complement strand
GGAATAGCCTTGGCACTCCTGCCTTGAACTTTCGGTGGGGGGTTTCGTATATTATTCTCGCAGTACCACCTGACCGATCCCGGGGCTGGAACCCATCCATGTTGCTGCTCGCGCATCGCGGTTATCACGCCAGTGTTCCCGAGAACACGCTGGCGGCGTTGGCCGCGGCGCTGGCGCTCCGCGTCGACGGCATCGAAACCGACGTGCGGCTGAGCGCCGATGGCGAGCCGGTGATCGTGCATGACCGCGTGACCCCGCGCCGGCGGCCCGTCGCCGAGCTCACGCGCCGCGAGATCGAACTCGATGCCGGGCATCCGGTGCCGTTGCTGGCCGAGGTGCTGGACGCTTTTCCCGGTGTGTTGTGGAATGTCGAAATCAAGAACGTGGAAGCATTGCCGGCGACGCTAGCCGTGCTTGAGCGTTATGTCGGCAAGCGCCGGTTGTTCGTAACCTCGTTCAGGCACGATGTGGTGGCCGCGATCGCGCAGCAGCTTGCGGTCGACTGTGGTTTGTTGCTCGCGCACCGGCCGCTGGACATCGGGGTGATCATCGCGGCCTGTGCCGCGTGGCCACGGATCAAGGCCATCGTCTGGGATTACAACGTCGTCGATGAAACCGTGCTGCGTACGGTCACGGCCAACGGTTGGGGCAATTACGTCTACGGCGCGGTGACGCACGCGGAGCATCAGCACTGTGCGCAACTTGAGCTCGCCGGTCTGATCACCGACTACCCGCAGTATATTTTGAACCGCCAAACGGGTTAAATGCCATGTCCTTCATCCTCGCGCTGGACCAGGGCACCACAAGTTCGCGCGCGATCGTGTTCGATCACGCCGGCGGGATCAAGGCGGCCGCGCAAAAGGAGTTCCGCCAGATCTTCCCGCAACCGGGATGGGTCGAGCACGATCCGGATGAAATCTGGGAAACGCAGATCGGTGTTGCCGGCGAAGCCATCGCGCGTGCCGGGATCCATGCGCGCGACATCGCCGCAATCGGCATTACCAACCAGCGGGAGACCACCGTGGTGTGGGACCGCCGCACCGGCAAGCCGGTGCACAACGCCATCGTGTGGCAGGACCGGCGCACTGCCGCGTTTTGCGATGAACTCAAGGCCCAGGGGCACGAGCGGCTGTTCAGCGACAAAACCGGGCTGGTGCTCGATGCTTATTTCTCGGGCACCAAATTGCGCTGGATACTCGATCACGTTGCCGGTGCGCGCAGGCAGGCTGAGGCAGGACAGCTCGCATTCGGCACGATCGAGAGCTGGCTCGCCTGGAAGCTCACGGGCGGGGCTGCGCACGTCACCGATGCCAGCAACGCCTCGCGCACGCTGCTATTCGACATACACCGCGGCGATTGGGACGAAGAGCTGCTCGAGTTGCTCGCCATTCCGCGCGCGGTGCTTCCTGAAGTGGTGCCATCGAGCGGCATCGTCGCCGAAACCGCGCGCGGGCTGTTTCCGGTGCCTATACCGATCGCAGGCATCGGCGGTGACCAGCAGGCGGCGCTTTTCGGGCAGCGCTGCATCGTTCCCGGCATGGTGAAAAATACCTACGGCACCGGCTGCTTCATGCTGATGCATACCGGCGGCAGGCCGGTGCGTTCGCGCAACAGGTTGTTGACCACCACCGCCTGGCGCATCGATGGCCGGGACGAATACGCGCTCGAAGGCAGCGTGTTCATCGCCGGCGCCGTCGTGCAGTGGCTGCGCGACAGCCTCGGCATCATTCGCTCCTCGTCCGATGTCGAGGCGCTTGCCGCGGGTGCGCGCGACAACGGCGGGGTGTATTTCGTGCCGGCGTTCGCCGGTCTCGGCAGCCCGCACTGGGACCCGTATGCGCGCGGCACGATCGTCGGACTGACGCGCGGAGCGGGCGCGGCTCACATCGCACGCGCGGCGCTCGAAAGCATCGCTTATCAGACGGCAGACGTGCTGCATGCGATGGAGTCGGATGCCGGCATCAGGTTGAGCGAACTGCGTGTCGATGGCGGCGCGACGCAGAATAATTTCCTGATGCAGTTCCAGGCCGACCTGCTCGGCGTGAGCGTGGTGCGCCCCAAGGTATTCGAGACCACCGCGCTGGGCGCGGCGTATCTGGCCGGCCTCGGCGCCGGCTACTGGAAAGACGCAGCCGAGATTTCAGTGCAACGCCAGACCGAGCGGGTATTCGATCCCGCCATGGAACGCGCCGAAGCCGCGCGGCTGATGGAGGAATGGCGCAAGGCTCTGACTCGCGCCAAGGGTTAGGCGCAGGCGTATCGCGCCGTGCGGCTCAACCGGCCGCGACGCCCTCACGGCGATAGGGATGCGCCAGCAAACGGGTAATGGTCGCGTCGACGTCTGCGCCGTGATTGAGCACCTGGTCGACGGCTTCCACGATCGGCATGTCCACTGCGAGGCGTCTGGCCAGCGCTACGACTGCCTCGGCCGAATAAGCACCCTCGGTGACTTCCTTGCGTTCGCCCAGGACCTCTTTGAGCGACCGTCCCTCGCCGAGCGCGACGCCGAGGGACATATTGCGCGACTGCACGTTGTTGCAGGTGAGTGTCAGATCGCCGATTCCGCACAGTCCCATGAACGTCTCGAGCCTGGCGCCCTTGGCGAGCCCGAGGCGCGCCATCTCGAGAAGCCCGCGCGTGATCAGCGTCGCGCGCGCATTGTTGCCGAG